>ANAW01000014.1:0-49688 GCA_000340945.1 Nocardiopsis synnemataformans DSM 44143
GCCAGTGCGACTCCAGGAAGTCCATCAGGTGCCGCTGGAGCTGCCAGGCCGGTTCCTGCGGCGGGATCCCGTGCTCCCTCGCCTGGTGGAAGACGTCCATCACCTCGCCGTAGACGTCGAGCTGCCACTGCTGGGCCGCCTCGTTGCCGATCCTGACGGGGCGGGCGCCCTCGTAGCCGGACAGCCAGTCCAGCTCCAGCTCGGGCAGCCTGCGCTCCCCCTCGATCCCGTACATGATCCGCATCTGCGCGGGCTCACCGGCCACCGCCCGCAGCAGCCACTCGCGCCAGTTGGCCGCCTCCCGCTTGTACCCCGACTCCAGCAGCGCGAGCAGCGTCAGCGTCGCGTCGCGTATCCAGCAGTAGCGGTAGTCCCAGTTGCGCACGCCGCCCAACTGCTCGGGCAGCGAGGTGGTGGCCGCGGCGACCATGCCCCCGCCGGGTGCGTGGGTCAGGGCCTTGAGGGTGATGAGCGACCGGACCACCGCGTCGCGGTACTCGCCCTGGTAGGTGCACCTGGACGCCCACTCCCGCCACACCCCCTCGGTGTGCTCGATGAGCGCGCCCACGTGGGGCGGGTCCGGCTCGGGGGCCCGCACCGGCGTCCAGACGAGGGCGAAGTCCACGCTGTCCCCCGCGGCGACCGTGAACTCCGCGACCGGCCTGGACGGGGCCAGGACGTCGAACTCCACGTCGGAGTCCAGGTAGCAGCTGTCCGGACCGGCGACCATGTGCAGCCGCCGCCCCTCCTTGCGCACCCACGGGACGATCGACCCGTAGTCGAAGCGCGGCACGGCCTCGGTCCGCATGCGGACGCGGCCCTCCACGCCCTCGACCCGGCGCACCAGGCCGGGTCCGTGCGCGCCGATGGGCATGCAGTCCACGACCCGCACCACCCCGTCCGCGCACCGGAACTCGGTCTCCAGCACCAGGCTGTCGGAGCGGTACCGCCGCGCCGAGACCCGGTGCTCCCCGGCCGGGGCCATGGTCCAGCGCCCGTTGCCCTCGTCGCCCAGCAGGGCGGCGAAGCAGGCGCCGGAGTCGAACCTGGGCAGGCACAGCCAGTCCACGCTCCCGTCCCTGCCGACCAGCGCCGACGTCTGCATGTCACCCAGAAACGCGTAGTCCTCGATGGGCAGAGCCACGCCCTGCCTCCCTTCCGTTCACGATCGGATGCGTACGTCCTCCCGCCTGCGCGTCAGCGGTCTCCTCGCCCGCCTCCCGGCAGGAACTCCTGTGCCTTGGACCTGACGCCCTGCCTGACCACCGACCACGCGTCGGGATCGCCCTTGGCCAGGGCCTTGGCCACGCTCTCCATCTGGTCCAGCGTCGCGTGCGGCGGGATCGGCGGGACGGCGGGGTCGGTGACGAACTCGACCACGCAGGGCCGGTCCGCCGACAGCGCCCGCTGCCAGGCGTCGCGCACGTCGGAGGGGTCCTCCACCTTGATCCCCATCAGGCCGATGCTCTCGGCGAACCCGGCGTAGGGGAAGTCGGGGATCCGCTGCGAGGGGAGGAACTGCGGCGCGCCGCCCATCGCGCGCAGCTCCCAGGTCACCTGGTTGAGGTCGCGGTTGTTGAGGACGGCGACGACGACCCGCGGGTCCTCCCACTCCCTCCAGTAGTGGCCGATGGTGATCAGCTCGTTGATGCCGCTCATCTGCATGGCGCCGTCCCCGACGAGCGCGACCACCGGCCTGTCGGGGTGGGCGAACTTCGCCCCCGTGGCGTAGGGGACGCCGGGGCACATCGTGGCCAGCGTGCCCGACAGCGTCCCGCGCATGCCCTCGCGGAACACCAGGTGCCGGGCGTACCAGTTGGCCGCCGAACCGGAGTCCGAGGTCACCATCACGTCGTCGGGCAGCAGTGGGGACAGCTCGTGGAAGACGCGCTCGGGGTTGACCGGGTCGGCGTCCACGTGGGCGCGCCGTTCGAGGACCTGCCTCCACCGCGCGACGTCGTCCTCGATCTTCTCCCGCCAGGAGCGGTCGGCCTTGCGCTCCACGAGCGACAGCAGCATCCGCAGCGTCTCCGCGGAGTCGCCGACCAGGTTGCACTCGAACGGGTAGCGCATGCCGACCATGGTCGGGTCGATGTCGATCTGGACGGCGCGCGCCTGGCCGAACTCGGGCAGGAACTGGCTGTACGGGAAGCTGGAGCCCACCACGAGCAGGGTGTCGCAGTCCCGCATCATCTCGTAGGAGGGCCGGGTGCCGAGCAGCCCGATCGAACCGGTCACGAAGGGCAGGTCGTCGGGGAGGACGTCCTTGCCCAGCAGCGCCTTGGCCACCCCGGCGCCCAGCGCGTCGGCCATCTCGACGACCTCGTCCGCCGCTCCCCTGGCTCCCTGCCCGACCAGCATGGCGACGCGCTCGCCGGAGTTGAGGATCTCGGCGGCCTCGGCCAGTCCCTCCGGGGACGGCGTGGACCGCGGGGAGGGGAGCCCGAGGCTGGAGGGCACCATCTTGAACTCGTGCTCGGGCGGCGAGTACTCCAGGTCCTGGACGTCGGCGGGGATGATGACCGCCGTGACCGTGCGCCTGCTCGCGGCGATCCGGATCGCCCGGTCCAGCACGTTGGGCAGCTGCTCGGGGACGGTCACCATCTGGAGGTAGTCACTGGCCACGTCCTTGTACAGCGACATCAGGTCGACCTCCTGCTGGTAGGAGCCGCCCATCGCGGTGCGCGCGGTCTGGCCGAGGATCGCCACCACCGGGACGTGGTCGAGCTTGGCGTCGTAGAGGCCGTTCAGCAGGTGGATGGCCCCGGGGCCCGAGGTGGCCGCGCACACCCCCACCCGGCCGGAGAACTTGGCGTACCCGGTGGCCTCGAAGGCCGCCAGCTCCTCGTGCCGTGACTGGATGAAGCGGGGCTGGTCGCCAGCCCGCTCCCACGCGGCGAGCAGGCCGTTGATGCCGTCGCCCGCGTAGGAGAAGACGCGGTCGACCCCCCACTCGCGCAGACGCTTCAGTACGTGGTCGGACACCAGTTCCGCCATGACCGCTTCCCTCCCGGGTTCGACACCGTCGGTCGGCACCGCCCCCGCCGCGCCGTGGCCGCCGCGCGCGGAGGCGTCGACCCGGCGGCGCGCGGCCCCCGGCCCGCCGCGGGAGTGCCTCGCTGGCGCGACTACCCCGACTCCCGCGTCCGCACTCACCGCGCGGACCGCGGTCCGCGCGCCCCACTGCCACTGCCACGGTCGGTCCACCGCTCGCCCACGCCGCGGTCCGGACGTTTGTCCGTCCGCGGGGCCGGTCAGTGGTGTGTGGCGGCAGCGGGCGGCGAAGGCCGCCGCCGCGTCGCCGCCCGTGAAAATGAGTGACCTGTATCACATCGGGTAATGATTCACCAACAGCCCCTTGCGTCACGGGGACACACGAAACGGACGCGACACGACGGTGGAGGTAACCATGTCCAACCGGACATCGGACCAAGGCGTGACCAGGATTCCCGGAAAGCCGATCCGTATCGCCGCGCTCGTCTACGGCATCGTCTTCCTGCTGGTGGGTGTGCTGGGCTTCATCCCCGGCGTGACCACGAACTACGACCAGATGCAGTTCGCCGGGCACCACTCCGAGGCCATGCTGCTGGGCATCTTCCAGGTGTCGGTCCTGCACAACCTGCTCCACCTGGTCCTCGGCGTGGCCGGGGTGGCGATGGCGCGCACCGCCGGTCTGGCGCGGACCTACCTCATCGTCGGCGGTCTGGCCTACCTGGTGCTGTGGGTCTACGGGCTGTTCGTCGAGTCCGGCGACCCGACGAACATCGTGCCGCTCAACCACGCCGACAACTGGCTGCACCTGGTGCTGTGGCTGAGCATGATCGCGCTCGCGATCGTCCTCGCGCCCTCCCGCCGGCGCCGCGCCAGGCACTAGCGCCCGAACGGACCCCGCCCGCACCGGGTCCGCACGCGACCGGCCCCGGCCCCCCAACGGGGACCGGGGCCGGTCGGGCGCGGGTCAGCGCCGGTCGAGCCACTCATAGGCGGCACTGGTGGCGCAGGCGTAGACCGTGTGGTGCAGCAGGTCCACCGCGACCTCCTGGGCGCCCCACTGCCAGGCCGGAGGCGCCGTGCCCGTGGCCGGGAGGGCGACCTGCTCGCCGCCCCACACCAGAGCCAGGTGCGCGGCCGTCGCGGCGGCGCCGTGCAGACCGGCGGCGCCCAGCAGCCCCCGCACCGCCCCCCACGAGGCCCCGTAGCCCCAGTGCACCGCGGTGTTGAACCGCTGCTCGCCCGAGGAGCCCTCCGGGCGCACCCCGAGCACCTTCCCGGCGGCGTCGGCGGGCGAGGTGCTGCCTCCCCTGCCGCGCAGCCTGGCCTCGGCGGTGCTGGAGAGCGTCATCGCCGCCGTGCCGACCACGCCCGCCAGCAGTCCCCTGCCGACGGCGGACGAGGTGTGCGCGAGGGTCCGTGCCAGCCGCTCCATCACGCCCGCCTCAGCGCTCCACCGCGTGCCGCTGGTTGGGCACGCAGTGGGTCATCGTCAGCCCCGACACGTCGCGGGGGCCGTTCCTGCCCAGGTTGGCCATGCGCCGGCGCTCCCCCTCGTCCAGGCTCTGGCTCCGCAGCGGTTCCAGGTGCGCCACGTCGCCCGGGCCGATGCCCAGTCCCTCGCCGACGCGCAGCCCCAGGTCGTCGTCGACCATGAGGAAGTGCCAGACCATCCGCTCCTGGATCGGCCGGTCGCACTGGGAGAGCTGCCCGGTGAAGTTGCGCACCAGGTCGTCGCGCTCCCAGTCCTCCATCAGCGCGTACCGCTGCCCCGCCTGCTGGTAGTCGTTGGTGCGGGAGATGCGCTTGCGGGTGACCCGTCCCCGGATCTCCGGCCCCTGCTCGTCGTGCGTGGGGTACTGCCCCTCGCGCAGACCGCCGTTGATCGAAGGCTCGTAGTTGACGTGCGGGTTCTCGCCCCCGGAGTCCTGGTGGTAGGCCATCAGGCCGTCGCGCTGGTTGGTGCGCACGTTCGCGTTCCTGGCCTGGTTCACCGGCAGCTGGAGGTAGTTGGGCCCCACCCGGTAGCGCTGCGTGTCGCTGTAGGAGAAGGTGCGCCCGACGAGCATCTTGTCGTCGGAGAAGTCCAGGCCGTCCACGAGCACGCCGGTGCCGAAGGAGATCTGCTCGTTCTCCGCGAAGTTGTCCGACACGTTCCGGTCGAGCACGATCCGCCCCACCGCCCTGGGCGGGAAGTCCTGCTCCGGCCAGGTCTTGGTGTCGTCCAGCGGGTCGAAGTCGAGCTCGGGGTGCTCCTCGTCGCTCATCATCTGCACGAGCAGCTCCCACTCGGGGTACTCGCCGCGGTCGATGGCCTCGTGCAGGTCCTTGGTCGCGTGCCCGGTCTCCTCCGCCTGGAGGTTGGCGGCGTCGGCCTCGGTCATGCTGCGCACGCCCTGCTTGGGCATCCAGGTGTACTTGACCAGGACGGTCTCGCCCACGTCGTTGACCCACTTGTAGGTGTTGACGCCGAAGCCCTGCTGGTGCCGGTAGTCCGCCGGGATGCCGCGCGGGCTGAACAGGTTGACCAGCATGTGCATGCACTCGGGGGTCTGCGACATGAAGTCGAAGATGCGGTTGGGCTCCTGGCGGAAGGTCACCGGGTCCGGCTTGAGGGCGTGGATCACGTCGGGGAACTTGATGGCGTCGCGGATGAAGAACACCGCCAGGTTGTTGCCCACCAGGTCCCAGTTGCCGTCCTCGGTGTAGAACTTGATCGCGAACCCGCGCGGGTCGCGCGCGCACTCCGAGGAGTCCCTGCCGCCGATGACCGTGGAGAAGCGCAGCGCGACGTCGGTCCGCTTCCCCTGGCCCTGGAACAGCTTGGCCCGCGTGTAGCGGCTGATCGGCTCGTCGCCCCACGCGCCGTAGGCCTCGAAGTAGCCGAACGCGGTCGCCCCGCGCGCGTGCACCACCCGCTCCGGGATGCGCTCCCGGTCGAAGTGGCTGATCTTCTCCAGGAACTGGTAGTTCTCCAGCGTCGCGGGCCCCCGCTCGCCGACCGTGCGCTGGTTCTGGTTGTCGTAGACCGGATGCCCCTGCCGGTTCGTGAGCACCTCGCGGTCGTCTTCCGGCGCGGATCCCTGGCTGGATACGTCGGTCATGGAACTGGTCCCCCACCACGTCGTCATGATCCCTGTCCAGAAGCCCCCTGCCCACTGCCGCGGTCCCGGACGCGCGGCGGGGGAAGTCCTTACCAACTGGAGGGAGTACCGGGACCCTCCCCCCGCCGGGGAAGTCCGGAAAGGGGGTTTCGTCCCTCTCCGACCCCGGTGTTTCACGTGAAACCCCGCCGTCCGGACCGCGTCACAGAAGCCCCATGGAACCGCCACGGGCGGCGTGTCCCCGCCCGCGCGGGCGCCCGCGCGGCACACGGTGGGGATTCCGGACCCATGCCCCCCGCGTCCGTGGGTAGCGGGGGACCTGGAGACCATCGACGGGCCCCGGGCCCGGGGCGGAGGCGAGCATGGGCGTACGCACGTGGATCGAGTCGTGGCCGGTGTACCGGCAGTTCACCGGGGACGACCCGACGGGGCGCGGGGCCGCCGCGAAGTCCCGCCGGTCGGAGAACCTCAGGGCCCGCACCGAGGAGGCCGACCGGGTCGTGAAGTCGGTCTGCCCCTACTGCGCGGTGGGGTGCGGGCAGAACGTCTACGTCAAGGACGAGAAGGTCGTCCAGATCGAGGGCGACCCCGACTCGCCGATCAGCCGCGGGCGGCTGTGCCCCAAGGGGTCGGCCAGCCTCCAGCTCACCACCGGGTCCGGCCGCGAGGAGAAGGTCCTGTACCGGCGCCCGTACGGCACCGACTGGGAGGAGCTCGACCTCGACACCGCCATGCGGATGGTCGCCCACCGCGTCGTCCGCACGCGCGAGCAGACCTGGGAGCGGGAGCACGAGGGGCGCCGGGTGAACCGCACGCTGGGGATCGCCAGCCTCGGCGGCGCCACGCTGGACAACGAGGAGAACTACCTCATCAAGAAGCTCCTGACCTCGCTCGGCGTCGTCCAGGTGGAGAACCAGGCCCGCGTGTGCCACAGCTCCACGGTCGCCGGGCTCGGGACGTCCTTCGGCCGCGGCGGGGCGACCATGTTCCTCCAGGACCTCCAGAACTCCGACTGCATCGTCATCGAGGGCTCCAACTTCGCCGAAGCCCACCCGGTCGGCTTCCAGTGGGTCATGGAGGCCAAGGCCCGCGGCGCGGTGGTCATCCACGTCGACCCCCGCTTCAGCCGCACCAGCGCGCTCGCCGACATGCACGTGCCCATCCGCGTGGGCACCGACATCGCCTTCCTCGGCGCGATCATCAACCACGTCCTCACCGAGGAGAAGTACTTCCTCGACTACGTGCGCACCTTCACCAACGCCGCGATGATCGTCGGCGAGGAGTTCCAGGACACCGAGGACCTGGACGGCCTGTTCTCCGGGTTCTCGGAGGAGGACAGGAGCTACGACGTCTCCACGTGGGGCTACGAGGGAGGCGAGGTCGCCGCGGCGGCGGGCGCCCGCGACCAGCTGTACGACGAGCGACGGGAGGGGAGCCAGGGCACCAGCCGCTCCGGCCGCCCCGAGCAGCAGGGGTCGGGCGGCGCGGTGATCCGCAACGCGCCCCGGGAGGACCCGACGCTCACCCATCCCCGCTGCGTGTTCCAGGTCCTCAAGCGCCACTACGCGCGCTACACGCCGGAGCTGGTCGAGGAGGTGTGCGGCATCTCCCGGGAGACCTTCCAGCGGGTGTGCGACCACCTCACCAGCAACTCGGGCCCCGACCGCACCAGCGCCTTCTGCTACGCCGTGGGCTGGACGCAGCACACCGTCGGCTCCCAGTACATCCGGGCCGCCTCCATCCTCCAGCTGCTGCTGGGCAACGTCGGCCGACCCGGCGGCGGCATCCAGGCCCTGCGCGGGCACGCCAGCATCCAGGGCTCCAGCGACGTGCCGACCCTGTTCGACCTGCTGCCGGGCTACCTGCCGATGCCGCACGCCCGCGAGGAGCACTCCCTGGAGACCTACGTCCAGGCGGCCGGGCAGCCGCACAAGGGCTTCTGGTCGAACATGGAGTCCTACACGGTCAGCCTGCTCAAGGCCTGGTGGGGCGAGCACGCGACGGCCGAGAACGACTACTGCTTCGACCACATCCCCCGGCTCACCGGGTCCCACAGCCACTACGACACCGTGATGGCCCAGATCGCCGGGGACTGCAAGGGCTACTTCCTCATGGGGGAGAACCCCGCCGTGGGATCGGCCAACAGCCGGGCCCAGCGCATGGGCATGGCCGAGCTGGACTGGCTGGTCGTGCGCGACTTCTCGCTGATCGAGAGCGCCACCTGGTGGAAGGACGGGCCGGAGATCGAGTCCGGCGAGATGCGGACCGAGGACATCGGCACCGAGGTGTTCTTCTTCCCGGCCGCGGCGCACACCGAGAAGTCGGGCACCTTCACCAACACCAACCGGCTGCTCCAGTGGCACGACCGGGCCGTGAGCCCGAGCGGGGACCAGCGCAGCGACCTGTGGTTCATGTACCACCTGGGCCGGACCATCCGCGGGATCCTCGCCGGCTCCGACGACCCCAAGGACCGCCCCGTCCTCGACCTCACCTGGGACTACCCCCTGGAGGAGGACGGCGAGCCCGACGCCGCCGCGGTCCTGCGCGAGATCAACGGCCACGACGCCGAGGGCCGTCCGCTCACCGTCTACACCGAGCTGCGCGACGACGGGTCGACCTCGTGCGGCTGCTGGATCTACTGCGGCGTCTTCAAGGACGGGGTCAACCAGTCGGCGCGCAGGAAACCCCACACCGAACAGGACTGGATCGCGGCCGAGTGGGCCTGGGCCTGGCCGGACAACCGGCGCGTCCTCTACAACCGCGCCTCCGCCGACGAGAACGGGGAGCCCTGGAGCCCCCGCAAGAGCCTCGTGTGGTGGGACGCGGACCAGGGCAGCTGGGTCGGGCACGACACACCCGACTTCGAGAACCGCAAGGCGCCCGACTACCGCCCGCCCGAGGGCGCCGAGGGGGTCGAGGCCCTGTCGGGGACGGACGCGTTCATCATGCAGGCCGACGGGCGGGGGTGGCTGTACGCGCCCGCGGGCCTCACCGACGGGCCGATGCCCACGCACTACGAGCCGCAGGACACCCCGTTCGAGAACCCGCTGTACGGGCACCAGCGCAACCCGACGCGCCTGCTGTACCCGCACGAGTACAACCGGTACCACCCCGCCCCCGGCACGCCCGGGGCCGACGTCTTCCCGTACGTGGTGACGACCTACCGGCTCACCGAGCACTTCACCGCGGGCGGGATGAGCAGGTGGACCCCCTACCTGGCCGAGCTCCAGCCCGAGTTCTTCTGCGAGGTCGGCCCCGAGCTGGCCGAGGAGCGCGGGCTGGAGCACGGCGGCTGGGCCACCGTCGTCACGGCGCGGAGCGCCATCGAGGCCCGGGTCATGGTCACCGACCGGATGGCGCCGCTGAGGGTGCAGGGACGGGTGGTCCACCAGATCGGGATGCCCTACCACTGGGGGCCCAACGGGTACTCGACCGGGGACGCGGTCAACGAGCTGATGCCCATCGCGCTCGACTCCAACGTGCACATCCAGGAGGTCAAGGCGATCACGGCCGACATCCGGCCGGGGCGCAGGCCCCGGGGCCCCGAACGCCTCGACCTGGTGCGCGAGTACCGGGAACGGGCCGGAATCACGGAACAGACGGGACTGGAGGTGTGAGCGTGTCCGCGGAGAGCAACGGGGACGGCAGGCACGAGAGGGTCGGCTTCTTCACCGACACGAGCGTGTGCATCGGCTGCAAGGCCTGCGAGGTGGCCTGCAAGGAGTGGAACATGGTCCCCGAGGACGGCCTGGACTTCACGTCCATGTCGTTCGACAACAGCGGGGGACTGAGCGCGGACACGTGGCGGCACGTGGCCTTCGTCGAGCAGCGCGAGCCCCTCGGCCACCAGGACCCGGGCGTGGGGCGTCCCGGGGCCGTCGACCTGGGCATGCCGTCCTTCGAGCTGCCCGGCGCCGCCACGGGCGCCGACGAGCGCGGCGAGTTCCGCTGGCTGATGTCCTCGGACGTGTGCAAGCACTGCACCAGCGCCGCCTGCCTGGACGTGTGCCCGACCGGCTCCCTGTTCCGCACCGAGTTCGGCACGGTGGTGGTGCAGGAGGACATCTGCAACGGCTGCGGGTACTGCGTTCCGGCCTGCCCCTACGGGGTCATCGACAAGCGCGAGGAGGACGGCCGGGTCTGGAAGTGCACCCTGTGCTACGACCGGCTCGGCGACGGCCTGGAGCCCGCCTGCGCCAAGGCCTGCCCCACCGACTCGATCCAGTTCGGCAACCTCGACGAACTGCGTGCGCGCGCGGAGGCGCGGGTGGCCGACCTGCACGAGGCCGGGGTGTCCTCCGCCCGCCTGTACGGCGATGATCCCGACAACGGGGTGGACGGCGCGGGCGCGTTCTTCCTGCTGCTGGACGAACCCGAGGTCTACGGGCTGCCGCCGGACCCGGTGGTGACCACACGGGACCTGCCGTCGATGTGGCGGCACGCCGGTGTCGCGGCGGCGGCGCTGGTGGTCGGAGCGGCCGCGACGTTCGTGGGGAGGCGCTGATGAGCTCGTCGGACGTGACCAAGGAGGGCATGCGCGGACAGCGGCCCGGGCGGGAGGCCGTCACGGGGGCCGCCGACGTCGTCGGGGAGGGGCAGCGCCGCGAACACGGTGAGGGGCGCCGCAGGAGGAGGCGCGGCGAGCCCACGCGGGTGCCCGACGCCGAGTTCCGCTCCTACTACGGCAGACCGGTCCTCAACCAGATCGTGTGGAAGGCCTCCGACATCGGCGGCTACCTGTTCCTGGGCGGGCTCGCCGGGGCCTCGTCGGTGCTCGCCGCCGGTGCCGAGCTGACCGGCCGCCCGGCGCTGGCCCGCCCCCTCAAGTACGCCGCCCTGGGCGCGATCTCCGGTTCGACGGCCGCGCTCATCCACGACCTGGGGCGCCCCGAGCGCTTCCTCAACATGCTGCGGGTGGTCAAGCCGACCTCGCCGATGAGCGTCGGCTCCTGGATCCTCATGGCCTACGGCCCCCTCGCCGGGGTCGCCGCGGTGACCTCCGCCACCGGATGGTTCCCGCGGATCGGCCGGGCGGCCACCCTGGGCGCCGGGGCGGTGGGGCCGCTGGTGGCCACCTACACGGCGCCGCTGGTGTGCGACACCGCGGTGCCGTCCTGGCACGACGGCTACCGGTACATGCCGTTCGTGTTCGCCTCTTCCGCGGCCTCGGCCGCGGGCGGGATGGGCCTGGTCACCGCGCCCCTGGCGCAGAGCGGCCCCGCGCGCCGCGCCGCCGTGGGCGGGGCCCTCGCCGAGACGGTGCTCTTCGAGGCGATGGAGCACCGGATGGGGC
Organism: Nocardiopsis synnemataformans DSM 44143; assembly: GCA_000340945.1. GTDB lineage: Bacteria > Actinomycetota > Actinomycetes > Streptosporangiales > Streptosporangiaceae > Nocardiopsis > Nocardiopsis synnemataformans. The sequence continues at coordinate 11,389 of ANAW01000014.1, forward strand.
TGTCCGGCGAGCCCTACCGCCGGGGCACGGCGGGCGGCTTCGTCCGCGCCGCCAAGGCGCTCACCCTGGCCGGTGCGGCCGGCGCGGTGCTGGGCCGCCGCAGCCGGGTGGCGTCCGCGGTGAGCGGTGTCGCCCTGCTGGCCGGTTCCGCGTGCACCCGGCTCGGCGTCTTCCACGCGGGCAAGCAGTCCGTGGCCGACCCCAAGTACACGGTGGTGCCGCAGCGCCGCAGGATGGCCGAGCGGGAGGCGGAACGCGAGGGCGCCGACGCCGCCGTCCCCCGGGCCCGGACCGCGGAGGACTGAGGCCGTCGGGGCCGGTCCGAGCCCCCGGGCCGGTCCGAGCCCCCGGGGCGGGTCGGGCCCCGGGGGCGGCCCGGCGCGTTCCGTGGCGGTCCGCCCCCCGGCGGGGCGGCCCGGNGGCCGGAACCTCCCGAGGCCGGGCCGGGCCACTTGTCCACGCGGGGCAGTGTTCTGGGTCACACGCTTGGACATGCGGCCAGTTTTTCGGGTTGAATCCTCGACGTTTTCTTGAGTTTTGCGCCGTTGTGGCGAACAGATGGCAATAAACAGCACCATGTGTCTGAACACTTCTCTCTGACACAGGAGGCTGGCGCCATGGCCGATGACCGGGACCTTCTCCCCTCCGAGCAGCCGGTCCGGCTGCTCGACGAGACCGGAAGCCCGGTGGACGGGGCCGCCCTGCCGTTCCCGGACCGGGAGCGGCTGCTCGCCGCGTACACCTCCCTGGTGATCGGCCGCCGCGTCAACGACCAGGCCAGCGCCCTGGTGCGGCAGGGCCGCCTGGCCGTGTACCCCTCCTCGCACGGGCAGGAGGCCTGCCAGACGGGCGCGGCCCTGGCCCTGGCGGAGGGCGACTGGCTGTTCCCGACCTACCGCGACACCGCGGCCGTGGTCGCGCGCGGGGTGGACCCGGTCGAGGTGCTCACCCTGCTCAAGGGCGACTGGCACTCGGGCTACGACCCCTACGCGCACCGCGTGGCCCCGCAGGCCACGCCGCTGGCCACCCAGCTCCTGCACGCGGTGGGCGTCGCGCACGCCGCCCGCCTGCGCGGTGAGGACACCGTGGTCATGGCGATGTGCGGCGACGGGGCCACCAGCGAGGGCGACTTCCACGAGGCGCTGAACTTCGCGGCGGTGTTCCGGGCCCCGGTGGTGTTCTTCGTGCAGAACAACGAGTACGCCATCTCCGTCCCCCTGGCCCGCCAGACCGCCGCCCCCTCGCTGGCCCACAAGGGCGTCGGCTACGGGGTGAACGCGGAGCGGGTGGACGGCAACGACACCCCCGCGGTGCTCGCCGTGCTGGACCGGGCCGTGGCCGCCGCGCGGGCGGGCGAGGGCCCCCGGTTGGTGGAGGCGCACACCTACCGCATGCAGGCGCACACCAACGCCGACGACGCCACCCGGTACCGCAGCCAGGAGGAGGTCGACCCCTGGAAGGCCCGCGACCCCCTGCTGCGCATGGAGGCCTACCTCACCAGGAAGCGCGTCCTCACCAAGGCCCGCAAGGCGCGGATCGCCGAGGACGCTGAGGCCGTGGCCACCGCCATGCGCGAGGGCGTCGTCAGGGACACCGACCCCGAGCCCGCCGAGCTGTTCGCGCACGTGTTCGCCACCCCCACGCCGCAGCTGGACGAGCAGGCCGCCTTCCTGGCCGACGAACTGAGCAGAGAGGGCAACTGACATGGCGACCGACCCCACCAAGCTCTCCATGGCCCAGGCCCTCAACCGGGCCCTGCGCGACGCCATGGCCGAGGACCCGGCGGTGTACGTCTTCGGCGAGGACGTCGGCCCCCTCGGCGGCGTCTTCCGCATCACCGACGGCCTCACCGCCGAGTTCGGCGAGGACCGCTGCTTCGACACCCCGCTCGCCGAGTCCGGGATCGTGGGCATGGCCGTCGGCATGGCGATGAACGGCATGCGCCCCGTGGTGGAGATGCAGTTCGACGCGTTCGCCTACCCGGCCTTCGAGCAGATCGTCAGCCACGTGGCCAAGACGCGCAACCGCACCCGCGGCCGGGTCGGGTTGCCCATGGTCATCCGCGTCCCCTACGCGGGCGGGATCGGCGGCGTCGAGCACCACTGCGACTCCTCCGAGGCCTACTACGCCCACACGCCCGGCCTGACCGTGGTCACCCCGTCCACGCCCGCCGACGCCTACTTCCTGCTGCGCGAGGCGATCGCCTCCGACGACCCGGTCGTGTTCATGGAGCCCAAGAAGCTCTACTGGGGCAAGGACGAGGTCGACCTGTCCGCGCCCGAGCCGCCCATCGGCCGCGCCGTGGTGCGCCGCCCCGGCACCGACGCCACCCTCATCGCCTACGGCCCCTCGGTGCCCACCGCGCTGGAGGCGGCCGAGGCCGCCGCCCAGGAGGGCCGCAGCCTCCAGGTGGTGGACGCGCGCTCCCTCGTCCCCTTCGACGACGCCACCGTGTGCGAGGCGGTCCGCTCCACCGGACGCGCCGTCGTGGTCGCCGAGGCCAGCGGGTACGCCAGCGTCGCCTCGGAGATCGTCGCGCGGGTGACCGAGCGCTGCTTCCACTCCCTGGCCGCGCCGGTGCGCCGCGTCACCGGCTTCGACATCCCCTTCCCGCCGCCGAAGCTGGAGCGCTTCCAGCTCCCGGGCGTGGACCGGATCCTGGACGCCGTCGACGACCTTCAGTGGGAGGACCAGTGACGACGCAGACCTTCGACCTCCCCGACCTGGGCGAGGGGCTCACTGAGGCCGAGGTGGTGCGCTGGCTCGTGGCCGTCGGCGACACCGTGGTCGTGGACCAGCCGATCGTGGAGGTGGAGACCGCCAAGTCGATCGTGGAGGTCCCCTCCCCCTTCGCGGGCACCGTCAGCGAGCTGCACGGCGAGGAGGGGCGGGTCATGGAGGTCGGGCGCCCCCTGATCAGCGTGACCGACGGTTCCGGGGCCGGGTCCGCCGCCGCGCCGGTGTCGGCGGAGGGGGAGCGCTACCGCGAGGAGGAGCGCGCCGGAACGGGTTCGGGCAACGTGCTGATCGGCTACGGAACGCCGGAGGCCGCGGCCTCCGGGCGCCGTCGGCGCCCGCGTGAGCGCCCGCCCGCGCGTCCGGCCCGGTCCGCCGCTCCCGCCGCCGTGCGACCGCCGCTGGTCACCTCGCCCCTGGTGAGGCAGATGGCCCGCGAGGCGGGGCTGCGCATCTCCGAGGTTCCCGGAAGCGGCCCGGGCGGGCTCATCACCCGGCGCGACGTGCGCGAGGCCGTCGAGGCCGCGCAGGCCCCGGCCGCTGACCCCGCCGCCGCTCCCGCCGAGTCCGCTGTCTCCACCGGACCGGAGCCCGTCGCGGCGGGCGCCGTGGACGCCCGCACGGGACTGGCCGAGTCGCGGCGCGTGGCCATGAGCGGGTTCCGCCGCAGCGTGGCGGCGTCGCTGTCCCGCAGCCGCAGCGAGATCCCCGAGGCGACCGTCTGGGTGGACGTGGACGCGACCGAGCTGGTCCGCCTCCGGCAGTCCGACCCCTCCGGGCCCGGTCTGATGTCCTACGTGGCGCGGTTCGTGGTCGCGGGCCTGCGTGCCCACCCCGAGCTCAACGGCAGGGTGGACACCGAGCGCGGGGAGCTGGTCCAGTACGACGGGGTCAACCTGGGCCTGGCGGTGCAGACCGACCGGGGCCTGGTCGCCCCGGCCGTGCTGGGCGCGCACCGGCTCACCACGACCGAGCTGGACGGCGAGATCCGGCGGCTCACCGCCGCCGCCCGGGAGGGGAGGGCCTCCCCGGCCGAGATGGCCGGCGGCACCTTCACCCTCAACAACTACGGGTCGCTGCGGGTGGACGGCAGCGCGGCCATCATCAACCACCCGCAGGCGGCGATCCTCGGCCTCGGCCGGATCATGGACCGCCCGTGGGTGGTGGACGGGGAGCTGACCGTCCGCAAGATCACGCAGCTGTCGTTCGCCTTCGACCACCGCGTGTGCGACGGCGGGGTCGCCGCGGGCTTCATGCGCGTGGTCGCCGACGCCATGGAGAACCCGGCCGCGGCCATCGCCCGCCTGTAGGCCGGGACGGAGCGGGCGCCCCGGGGAGTCGGCATCCCGGGGCGCCTTCCGCGTGACCTCCGGCGGCCTCCGAGCCGCCACGACGGCCGCTCCCGCACCGCTCCGGCGCCTGGCGGCCCGCCGCGTGTCGACTCGTCTCCATGGCGACTCATCGCCATGACGACTCGTCCCCATGTCGTCCAGGGCGGGACCGGTCGTGTCCCCTACCTGCCCGCGATCCGCTCCATCAGGCCCGCCACCAGGGCGACCTGGCGCGGGGTCCCGCCGACCAGGACGTGCTCGTCGCGCGAGTGCGGTCCGGCGCCCACCGCGCCCAGCCCGTCGAGCACCGGACGGCCCAGCGCGGAGACGAAGTTGGCGTCGCTGGCTCCGCCCACCGAGACCTCCTCCAGGGCGGCGCCCAGCTCCCCAGCCACCTCACGCAGCAACCCGAACGCCTCCTCCGAGGGCGGGTTGGGGTTCATCGGCGGACGGTTCCACCCGCCCGTGACCTCGACCGACACACGCGGGTCGGCGGCGGTGAGCGCGGCCAGCCCCGCGTTCACGCGGGCCATCTCGGCGGGGTCCTGCACCCGCACGTCCACCCCGCAGCGGGCGTGCCCGGCGACGACGTTGTACCCGGTCCCCCCGGACACCCGGCCCACGTTCACCGTGGTGCCCAGCTCCGGCGCGGACAGGGCGGTGAGCGCGGGCACGACCTGGGCCAGGGCGTGCACGGCGCTCGCCCCGGCGGCGGGGTCCAGCCCCGCGTGGGACTCCACGCCGCGCACGTCCACGTCGAAGATCCCCATGCCCTTGCGCCGGGTCTTGGGCATGCCCTCCCTGCTGGGTTCGAGGACCAGGGTCAGATCCACGCCCTCGCTGGCCCGCTCGATGTGCGGGCGCGACGCGGGGCTGCCGATCTCCTCGTCCCCGGTGAGCAGCATCCGCACGGCGGGGCGGGGCAGGTCCAGCTCGCGCAGGAGCCGCAGCGCCCAGGCGCTCTGCACGATCCCGGCCTTCATGTCGAAGCAGCCGGGGCCGCTGAACCGGTCTCCGTCGACCGTGACCGGCCACCCGGCCAGGGTTCCGGCGGGCCAGACGGTGTCGTAGTGGCTGACGAAGAGCACGGTCCCCGCCCCTGTGCCGGGATAGGACACCTCCAGCACGTCGCCGAAGGAGCCGCCGTCGTAGCGGACCCGGGCCTCGGGCGCGCCCAGCCGCCGGACCAGCCACCCCTCGATGCCGTCCAGTCCGGCGGACAGCAGGTCCCTGTCACCGCTGGGGGTCTCCAGCTCCACGAGGGCGCGCAGGTCGTCGATCATGCCGGGCAGGGCGCGCTCGGCCGCGTCCGCCAGCCTCGCGGTCACCGTCTGGCTCATGTGTCACTCTCCTCGTTGCGGTGGGCAGGGGATCCCGCTCGCGGCGGGAGGAACGCGGTCAGCGCACCGGGACGCCCGGTCCCAGCGGGATGCCGAGCGCCCACCAGCCCAGGAACAGCAGGGTCCAGCCGACCAGGACGGTGAGGCACAGCGGCAGCGTGAGGGAGATCAGCGTGCCGATGCCCGCGTCCCGGCGGTAGCGCTGGAGGAAGCCCAGCGCCATGACGAAGTACGGGCTCATCGGGCTGATGACGTTGGTGCTGGAGTCGGCGATGCGGTAGACGGCCTGGGTCGTCTCGGGCGGCACGTCCAGGAGCATGAACATGGGCACGAAGACCGGCGCGATCAGGGTCCACTGCGCGGAACCGCTGGTGATGAGCAGGTTCAGCACCGAGGAGAACACGATCATGCCGAGGAAGAGCACCAGGGGGTGGACCCCCGCCGAGTCCAGCAGCGCGGCGCCGCGGATGGCCACGATCTCGCCGATCCCGGTCCAGCGGAAGTAGGCGAGGAACTGCGAGGCGGCGAAGAACAGCACGACCACCGGTGCCAGGTCGCGCACCCCCGCGGTCATCGCCTCGGGCACGTCCCGCGCGGAGGCCACGGTGCCCGTGGCGCGCCCGTACACGACTCCGGCGAGCAGGAACAGGACGCCCAGCACGTAGGCGACGCCGGTGATGATCGGCGAGCCGAGGACCGTCCCGTCCTCCCCGCGCAGGGGCGAGGCCGGGGGCACGAGCGCCGCCGCGAGGACCGCCACGGCCGCCAGCACGGTCAGCCCGGCGTTGCGCAGTCCCCGGCGCTCGGCGTCGGAGAGGGTCATGGAGCCCAGCTCCCGCGCCTCCCGGTCCCCCTCCCCGTCGCCGTCCTCGGTCAGGCCCTCGGAGCGCCTGCTCAGCAGGAACTCGGTGACGAGGGTGATCAGGGCGGCGAGCACGACGGCGGAGACGACGCTGAAGAAGTAGTTGTCCAGCGCCGTGACCGTGTAGCCGGGGTCGATGATCGCCGCGGCCTCGGTGCTCAGGGCGGCCAGGAGCGCGTCGGTGGGCGTGATGAGCAGGGACGCGTTGTACCCGGCGGAGACGGAGCCGAAGGCCACCACCAGCCCGAGGACGGGACTGCGGCCCGCGGCCTTGAAGAGCAGGGCGCCCAGCGGGATGAGCACGACGTAGGCGGCGTCGGAGGCGACGCTGCCGGTGATGCCGGTCAGCGCGACGGCGAAGGTCAGCCACCGGGCCGGGACCCTGGTGACGCTGCCGCGCAGCATCGCGTTGAGCAGGCCGCTGCGCTCGGCGACCGAGACCCCGAGCATGACGACGATGATGATCGCCAGCGGCGGGAAGGTCGCGAAGTTGTCGATCGCGTCGCCGACGATGGTCTGCACGCCCTCGGGCGAGAGCAGGCTGCGGACCGCGATGCGCTCGCCGTCCACCGGTGAGACGGCGGAGACGCCCAGCGCGTTGAGCAGGGCGCTGAGCGCGATGACGATCCCGGCCATGATGGTGAACAGCCAGAACGGGTGGGGGAGCTTGTTGCCCACCCGTTCGATCACCTGGAGGGAGCCCAGGAGCAGCCGCATCGGCAGCCTGGGGCGTGTGGAATCGGTCGTGGTCACCCGTGCTCCCCTGACGTCCGGGCGGGCTGGCGCCCCTCCCTCGCTGCGTTGACCAGTACATTGCATGTGCGGTGGATGGATATGTCAACAATCAGCGATAAAGTGGTGGAATCATTCATCAGAGACGGCATGTGTGGTGACTGTGGTCTTCCCGGAAGCGGACGTGGTGCTGGACGAACTCGACACGGACCTGGTCGCCGCCCTCCAGCTGGCGCCCCGGGCACCGGTCAGCGCCCTGGCCGAGGCGGTGGGGAGTTCGGCGAGCACCGTGGGTCGGCGGCTCCAGCGCCTCCAGTCCGAGCGCTCCGTGCGGGTGGTCGGCCAGGTGGACTGGCCGCTGCTCTCCGACGCCCATCCGCACCACGTGTGGATCACCACCGCCCCCGGCCGCTCGCGGCGGGTGGCCCGCCGCCTGGCGGAGCGGCCCGAGACGCAGTTCGCGGCCGTGACCAGCGGCGGGTCCGACGTCTACTGCGTCGTCCACCCCTTCCGCCGCGACCGTGCGGCGGACCTGCTCGCCGAGGGGATCCCCTCGGTGGAGGGCGTGGCGGCCACGCGGTCCGACCTGGTCCTGCGGGCGGTGAGCCGGGCCGACTCCTGGCGGCTGGACCGGCTCGACCCCGCGCGGGCCCGGGCGCTGGACCCCTACACCGACACGGGGGAGAGCGGGGCGGCGGAGGGGCGTCCGACCCCGTTGAGCGCGCAGGAGGCGCTCGTGGTGCGGATGCTGCACCGCGACGCGCGCGCCGGTTCGGGGGAGGTCGCCCGCGCGCTCCGGGTCAGCCAGTCCACGGCCTACCGCCTCGTCCAGTCCGTGCTGGAGCGCCGCATGGTGCGCCCCCGGGTGGAGGTGGAGCCCGCCCTGCTGGGCATGGGCGTGGAGGCGGTGCTGGCTCTGGAGGTCAGCCCCCGCGAGATCGGCGGCGTCGCCGACGCGCTGGGGTCGCACCCCTCCGCGCGCTACGTCTCGGTCGTGGCCGGGACCTCGTCCGTGATCCACCACGCGGTGTTCCGCGGCGAGGCCGAACTGGCCGACTTCCTCTCCGCGGACCTGGGGCGCCTCTCGGGCATCACGGGCCTGCGGGTCTCGGTGGTGCTGGACGTGCTGCGCCGCTACTGGACGGCGCGCGAGGGCGTGCGGCTCGGGCCGCCCGGTCCGTCGGCGCTGCTGGACGGGGAACCGCACGCATGACGGCGTCCCCGGCCACGCCACTGCCGGGGGCGCCGCCTGTCGGTGGAGTCGACATGTCCGTTCGCCGATGTGCCTGCTTGACGACGTATCCGTTTGACGACATGTCTGTTCGACGACGTGTCCACTTACCGTCGCTCCCGCTCACGGGCGCGTCCGTGAGCGGGAGCGCCGACGCGCCTACTCCCCCGCGCCCTTGGCGACCAGCGTGAGCACGTCGTAGGTGGCCACGGCCTCGCCGTCCTGGTCGGTGACCAGGGCGTCCCAGCGCACCTCGCCGTAGTCGGCGTTCGTGCGCGGGGTGATCTGCTTGGCGGTCAGCGTCACCCGGATCGTGGCGTCCTCCTTCACCGGGGTGAGGAAGCGCAGGTTGTCCACGCCGAAGTTGGCGAGCACCGGGCCCGGGGCCGGGTCCACGAACAGGCCCGCCGCCAGCGACACCACCAGGTAACCGTGCGCCACGATCCCGCCGAACAGCGGGTTGGCGGCGGCGGCCTCCTCGTCCGTGTGCGCGTAGAACGTGTCACCGGTGAACTCGGCGAAGTGGTCGATGTCGGCCCGGGTGACGGTGCGCTCCGCCGACCGGATCGTGTCGCCGATCCTCAGCTGCGACAGGTCCTTGCGGAACGGGTGCACGTCGTCCACGGTCCGCTCGGAGCCGGTGGTCCAGCGGCCGGTGATTGCGGTGACCATGTCCGGCGTGGCCTGCACGGCGGTGCGCTGCATGTGGTGCTTGACCCCGCGCACACCGCCCATCTCCTCGCCGCCGCCCGCGCGGCCGGGCCCGCCGTGCACCAGCACGGGCAGCGGGGAGCCGTGGCCGGTGGACTCCTTGGCGTCGTCGCGGTTGAGCACCAGGATGCGCCCGTGCCAGGGAGCCAGGCCCAGGACGACCTCGCGCGCCACGTCCGGGTCGCGGGTGACGAGCGAGCCCACCAGGCTGCCGCTGCCCCGGGCGGCGAGCTCGACGGCCTCGGCGACGCCGTCGTAGGTGATCACGGTGCTGACGGGGCCGAAGGCCTCCACCTCGTGCGGCTCCCGGGCGCCGGGCTCGGCGCGCAGCAGGACCGGGGACATGAACGCGCCCGACTCGTCGTCGGCCCCGGCGACCTCCACGCTCTCCGGGTCGCCGTAGACGACCTCGCTGGTGGCGCGCAGGGCCTTGACCGCCTTGCGGACCTCCTCGCGCTGGTCGAGCGAGACCAGGGCGCCCATCCGCGTGTCCGGGTCGTCGGCCGCGCCGACCACCACCTTGGCCAGGCGGTCGGTCAGGGCCCTGGTGACGGCCTCCGCCATCGCCCCGGGCACGATGACGCGGCGGATGGCGGTGCACTTCTGCCCGGCCTTGACCGTCATCTCGGTGACGACCTGCTTGACGTACAGGTCGAACTCGGGGTCCTCCTCGGTCACGTCCGGGCCGAGGATCGAGCAGTTGAGGGAGTCGGCCTCCACGTTGAGCTGCACGCCGCCGCTGACCACGTTGGGGTGGTTGCGCAGGATGGCGCCGGTGGCGGCGGAGCCGGTGAAGCCCACGACGTCCTGCGGGCCCAGGGCGTCGAGCAGGCCCCGGTGGCTGCCGACGAGGAGCTGGAGGGAGCCCTCGGGCAGCAGGCCCGACTCGACCATGCGCCGCACGACCGCGACGGTGAGGTAGGCGGTCTGCCCGGCGGGCTTGACGATGCTGGGCATCCCCGCGAGGAAGGCGGGGGCGAGCTTCTCCAGCATGCCCCACACCGGGAAGTTGAAGGCGTTGATCTGCACGGCCACGCCCGGCCGGGACGTGTACACGTGCTGGCCCACGAACGTGCCCTGCCTGCCGAGCGGCTCCAGGGGGCCGTCCAGGATGACGGTGGAGTTGGGCAGCTCGCGGCGGCCCTTGCTGGAGAAGCTGAAGAGCGTGCCGAAACCGCCGTCCACGTCCACGGCGGTGTCCCGCCTGGTGGCTCCGGTCCGGTGGGAGAGGGCGTAGAACTCCTCCTTGTACTCCGTCAGGTACTTGGCGACCTCCTTGAGGATGTTCGCGCGCTGGTGGAAGGTGAGCGCGCGCAGCGCGGGGCCGCCGACGGTCCGCGCGTGGTCGACCATCCCCGCGACGTCGGGGCCGTGGGACGAGATCCGGGCGACGGTCTCCCCGGTGTTCGCGTCGGCCAGGGGCGCGCCCTCGTCCGCGGGGGTGAACCATGCTCCCCGCGCGTAGCTCTGGAGTGTTTCGGGCACCGGACGGTCCTCTCCTCGGGCTGTGCTCTCTGACGAACAGTATTACAGACCGATCGGTCAGTAAATAGCCCCAGGAGGTCTGCGCCGCTTCCCACCTGCTCTTTTCCTACTTGTCCACAGGTCCGCGCGGGGAGCGGCACGCCTCCCCGGCGCGTCCGCGCGAGAACCGCCGCGCCCGCGCGCGAAAACCGGGGCCGACGCTGTAACACGGAGGCCCCACCGGACAAAAGAGGGGTGAGACCGCACGGAAGGAAGCCGATGAGCAGTGAGGACACGGACACGGGTGAACCCGCGAAGAGCGAGTTCACCCGGTTCTTCGAGCGGTACCACGGAGACGTGTACCGCTACGCCGTGCGCCGCCTGGGCGAGGACCGCGCGGACGACGTCGCGGCCGAGACCTTCGGCGTCGCCTGGCGCAGGTACGACCGCCTGCCCAAGGACCAGCCCCTGCCCTGGCTCTACGGGGTGGCGCGCAACGTCATCCGGGCCCGGCTGCGCGGCGAACGGCGCCGCGGAGAGGTGCTCAGCGCCGAGGCCGACGCCGGTGTCCCCGACGCGTCCGACACCGTCCGCCAGGTGGAGGAGCGCGACACCGCGCTGCGCGCCCTGGACCGGCTCAGCGCCACCGACCGCGAACTGGTGATGCTCCTGGCCTGGGAGGGCCTGGAACTGACCGAGGCGGCCCGTGTCCTGGGCTGCACCACCGCCACCGCGCGCGTGCGCCTGCACCGGGCCCGCCGCCGGATCGAGCGCTTCCTGGACTCCTCGCCCCCGGCGGGCCGGGACGCGTCCCCAGCACGTCCGGCGGCGCCGGGCACCCCGCACGTCCGAGTTCCCGTGGAGGAGAAGTGAACCGTACCCCTGTCAGCCGCGGCTCGCGCGGCGACACCGACGCCGTGCGGAGGATGCTCGCCGCGCACGACCCCGCGGCCTCCGTCCGCCCCGATCCCGTGGCCCGCGACCTCGCCCGGATCGAGGCGGTCGCCTCGGGCGACCGCCACCGGGTCCGCGGCCTGACCCCCCGGCGCTTCGCCCCGCGCCTGGCGCTGGGAGCCGCCGCCGCGCTCACCGCCGTGGCCGTGCTCGGACCCCTGGGCTGGAACGCCGCCCAGCCCGCGTACGCCGGTCCGCCCCCCACCCCGCTGGAGGTCCCCCTGGCCGCCGACCTGCCCGCGGGCGGTGAGCACCTCCTCGCCCTGGCCGAGGCCGCCGGGGAGCAGCCCCCGCCGCCCGCCGACGGCGACGTCGCCTACGTGCGCACCGCGGAGTGGACGTTCACCTACTCCCAGGACGCCGACACCGGCGAGGCTGGCTGGGGGATCGTCCCGACGAACGAGCAGGTCTGGCGCACCCCGCACGAGTCCGGGCGCAGCGTCTCCACCCCGAGCCTCCCCGAGCACGGGGGCGGCGACCCCGGCCCGCTCCGGTGGCTCTTCGAGAGCGGGCCCGAGGAGTTCGAGTGGGGCGGCGGCGAGGGCGGGAACGGCATGTTCTTCACTCTGGAGCCCGGCAGCCTGTCCGCCGACCCCGACCGGCTCGCTGAGCAGCTCCTGGCGGTCGGCGGCCACGCCTCCGGAGCCACGCAGGACCCCTCCCCCGGGGTCGGGCTCGTCCACGCCCTCCAGCTGCTGTACGAGGAGGCCCCCGTCGACCCCGACGTGCAGGCCGCCGCGCTGCGCGCGCTCGCCGGGCAGGAGGACGTGCTGTACGCGGGCACGGCCCGGGACCGGGAGGGGCGCGAGGGCGAGCTGTTCCTGGTCGAGGAGGACGCGGGGGACGGTCAGGTCCTGGAGCGCAGGATCATGTTCGACGCCGAAACGGGCATGCCGCTCTACCACGAGACGGTCGCCGTGGAGTCGCCCGGGGAGGAGGGGCTGCCGAGGGTGAACAACTACACCGTGCTGGTGGAGTCCGCCTGGGTGGCGGAGGTCGGGGACACCCCCTGACCTCCGGGGACACCCCCTGACACAGGGGGCCGGTACCGGGCGCGGCGCGGCCGGTACCGGCCCGGAGCCAGCCGCAAACCGGGGCGGAGCGCGCCGAAACCACACATCGCTTTGTCGACATTCGCGCCGACATGTCGACGAATCCGCAGGTGGACGTGTCGACACGCGGCCGGGCGACCGTGCCCGGCCGCTCCCCTACCTGGTGAGCGCCAGGACCTCGGCGCCCGGCAGGTCCGCGAGCAGCTTGCCGGGCACCAGCAGCTTGGAGCGGCGCACCCCGCTGCCCACCACGACCTCGGCCCCGGCGGCGACCGCCTCGTCCACCAGGACCGGCCACCCCTCCGGCAGACCGAGCGGGGTGATGCCGCCGTACTCCATCCCGGTCAGCCCGACGGCGTCGTCCATCGGCGCGAACGAGATCTTGCGGGCGCCGAGACGGCGGCGGACGATCCCGTTGACGTCGGCGCGCTGGGTGGCCAGCACCATGCACGCCGCGTAGGACACCTCGCCGCCGCGCTTCGCCGCGACCACCACGCAGTTCGCGCTGGTCCCCAGGGGCATCCCGTACCGTTCGCAGAACTGCGCCGTGTCCGCGAGCTCCGGGTCGATCGGCGCCACCCGCGCGTCCCCGCGGCCGCGCACCGCGGCCAGGACCGGGTCGGCCAGCAGCTCCGGGCGCTCGTCCGCGCGTACCCAGTTCAGTCCACCGGACATGGCACACCTCGATGTCGTCGTGAAGGTCGTTCGGAGGAGGCCCTCCGACAAGGGGACACCGCCAGGCTAGGGCGTGTCCGGGGATGCCGCCCGTCGCGCGGCGGGGTGTGCGTCCGCCGGGCCTGTCCTGGCCGCAGCCTCAGTGGCGCCCGGCGATCCGCAGCGCCAGTTCGGCCAGGTCCCCGGCCCGGTAACCGGGCCACCCGTGCACCGCCTCCAGGTACTCCCCCGGGATCGCGCTCGCGCCCCACCGGGCGCCGAGCAGCGCCCCGGCGATCGCGGCCACGGTGTCGGTGTCGTTGCCCGCGCGCACGGCCGCGCGCAGCGCGGGGGCGAACCCGCCGGGTTCGCGCACCACGGCCGACCACGCCGCCTGGAGGGCGGCGACCACGAACCCGTTGTTGTCGAAGGCGTGCGGCGGGCGCTCCTCGGCCTCGTCCAGCCACGCCGCCCACGCTCCGCGCCGCTCGGGCGGCAGCAGCTCCAGACCCGCCCGCACGCCAGCCAGGTCGCCGTGCGCGACCGCGTGCCGGATCCCCTCGCACCACAGCACGCAGGCCTCGGAGGCCAGCGGGTCGCCGTGGGTGAGGCGGCTGTAGCGGTCGGCCGCCGCGGCCAGGCCCCTCGGGTCGTCGGGGTAGGCCAGGGCCAGCGGCCCCGTGCGCATGAGCGACCCGTTGCCCGCGCTCGACACCCCCTCGGCGAAGCGGTCCGCCGCCGCCCGCTCCATCACCTCGGCCACCTCCGGCCGCCGGTACGCGTGCCCGGCGCGGCCCATCACCCACGCCGTCTGGTTGCCGATGTCGGTGGCGCCCTCGTCCCTCCAGCGCAGGAAGGCGTCCGCGGTGTGCCGCAGCGCCTCCGCCGACAGCGGGTCGCCGTGCTCGCGCAGGGCCTCGGCGATGCACACGGCCATCTGGGTGTCGTCGGAGTACTCGCCCGGGGCGTAGGGGCCCAGCCCGCCGCCGACCATCTCCGGGATCCGCTCCCGCGCGAGCGGCGGCCCGAACTCGTAGGGCACGCCCAGGGCGTCGCCGCACGCGGCGCCGAGCAGGACGCCCGCCGCGCGGTCCTCGCGGGTTCCGGGGGAGGGGAGGTTCACAGGGGCCTCACAACGTTTCGGTACCAGGGGTGCTGCGAGTCGACTCTACTGTCCGGCGCTTGCCCGCGTCCGGCCCGGAAGCGTGGGGTGGGGCAGGGCGCGGGGACATAGAATCCGTCCCATGGAGACCCCCACTCCCGATCCCCTCTTCGGCATCACGCTGCACGAGCGCTACATCCTCGGGAAGCGGCTGCGCAGCGGCGCCTCGGGAACCGTCCACGTCGCGCACGACCTCGGCGGAGACCAGACCGTCACGGTCACCGTCCTGCACCCCTGGCTGGTGGGCGACCACGGCGCCGTGCACGCGTTCCTGGACCGCGCCCAGACCCTGGAGGGCCTGTCCCACCCGGGGATCGCCCGGGTCCTCGGCCACGGCCGCGACGGCGAGCACGTGTACGCCGTCGGCGAGTACCTGCCGGGGCAGACCCTCGCGGAGGCGCTGGGCGAGGGCGGCGGCGGGCTGCGCTACCCGGTGCAGGCGGCGCTGACCATCGTGGCCGGGACGCTCACCGCGCTCGACGCCGCCCACGGCGCGGGCGTCGTGCACGGCGCGCTCGACCCCCACACGGTCGTGGTGGACGGTGAGGGAGGGGTGCGGGTCACCGGTTTCCCCCTGCTCTTCGACGCGGAGGAGGACGCCGGTCCCGAGACCCGTACCGACGTGCACGCCGTCGGGCGGCTCCTGTACACGCTGATGACCGGCGTGCCCGCGGACCCCGAGGCCCACCCGCTGCGGCCCTCGGCCGTCATCCCCGGTCTGCCGCCCGACCTCGACATGCTGGTCGCCAACGCCACCGACCCCAACCCGCGCTACCGCCCCCGCGACGCGGGCCAGTACCTCACCGTGGTCGAACAGGTGCTGCGGTCGCTCCCCGGGGCCCCGGTGGACCCCGCCGACGTCGACACCCGGCCCATCCCCGTCGTCACCGACGCCCCGCCGGAGCGCCGGGAGGAGCGCGCCGCGCCGGTCCCGCTGTGGCGGCGCGCCCCCGTGCTGGTCACCGCGGGCGTGCTCGTCCTGGTCCTGTTCGCGGCCGGGTGGGCGCTGGTCCCGGACAACCGCGTCGCGCTGCCCGACCTCGTGGGCGCCTCCAGCGAGCAGGCCGAGGAGCGGCTGGCCGGGCTCGGCATGGACCTGGCCGTGCGCTTCGAGGAGGCCTACAGCGACACCGTCGGCGCCGGGGCGGTCGCCGACAGCACGCCCGCGCCCGGCAGCGACGTGGCGCGGGGCGCCGAGGTCCTGCTGCACGTCTCCACCGGGCCGCGGCACTCCGAGGTCCCCGACGTGGTCGGCGGCACCGAGAACGAGGCGCGCGAGACCCTGCGCCAGGCCGGGTTCACCGGTATCGAGATCGTCCAGGAGCACTCCCCGGACCAGCCCCCCGGCACCGTCCTGGCCACCGAGCCCGCGGCGGGCGAGGAGGGCGACCGCGAGGAGCCGGTCGTGCTCAGCGTGAGCGAGGGCGTCATCGTCCCCACGCTGATCGGTATGGGCCAGGAGGAGGCCGCGACCGCCCTGGCCGGGCTCGGCCTGGTCGTGCGGGTCACCGAGGAGCACCACGACACCGCGCCCGCCGGCGAGGTCAGCGGGCAGGACCCCGAACCCGGCACGATCCTGCCGGAGGAGGGCGCCGTCGCCCTCACCGTCTCCCTCGGCCCGGAGCCGGAGGAGGAAGAGGAGGAGCCCGAGGAGGAGGCCTCCCCCTCCGAGGAGGACGACGTCCGGGGCGATCAGGACGACCAGGACGGCCGGGGTGACCAGGGCGGCCGGGGCGGACGGGACGAGGACGACGACGGCGGACGCGGGGACGGCGGCGGCTCCTGCGACGCCCCGCAGTGGGACGGGGGCACCGTCTACGACACCGGTGACCGGGTCCAGCACCAGGGCCGCGAGTACGAGGCGCGCTGGTGGATCCAGGGCTACCCGCCGAGCAGCGACCAGTGGGGCGTGTGGGAGGACAAGGGCTCCTGCTGAGGCGCACCGCCGCGCGGCGCCGGGGCGTTCCCGGACCCGGCGGTCGCCACCGGGTCCGGGCGGTGCGGCGCTCGGCGTGACGCGTCACGCGTGACGCGTGCCGGGCGCGGCGCTCGGCCTGACGCATGCCGGGTGCGGCGCCCGGGGTCAGACCGGCGCGCCCGCGGTGAAGTCCCCGGCGCGCTCGCGCGCCCACGCGCGGAAGGTCAGCGCGGGTCGGCCGGTGACCGCCTCGACGTCCCCTGAGACCGGCTCGGGCGCGTCGACGAGGGAGGCCCAGTAAGCGAGCCCGGCGGTGGCGAAGCCGGCGCCCATGGTCTCGGTGAGTTCGGCGCGGGCCTCCTCCTCGGGCTGTTCCTCCCAGCGCACCGGCAGCCCCGCCTCCTCCCCGAGTATCCGCACCTGCTCGGCCTGGGTCAGCGACTCGGGCCCGGTCACCGTGTAGGCCCTGCCCGCGTGCCCCCCGTCCACCAGGGCCCGCACGGCGACCGCCGCGATGTCGCGCTCGTGGACCAGCGAGCGCGACGCCCGGCCGTGGGGGGCGCGGACCGCGCCGGCGCGGACCTGTTCGGCCCAGCCCAGGGTGTTCGCGGCCATGCCCGTGACGCGCAGGAAGGTCCACTCCCGCCCGGAGGCGCGCACCGCGGCCTCCACCCGCCCCCACACGCTGTCGGCGTCCTCCCCGGCCGCGACCGCCGAGAAGTAGACGACCCGGCGCACGTGCTCGGTGAGGGCCGCCACCGTCTCCCCGACCCCCTCGGTGCCGTACCCCGGCCAGAGCAGGTACGCCCCCGCGGTGCCCTCGGCGGCGGCGGACACGGCCCCGGGATCGGTGATGTCGCCCCCGACGACCTCGACCCCCTCGGGCAGCCGCGCCCTCCCCGGGTCCCGCACGAGAGCCCGCACGGGGACCCCCTCCGCGAGCAGCCCCGCCACCACGTGGCGGCCGGTGTTGCCCGTGGCCCCGGTGACCAGGATCGTCTCGGCCATGGTTCTTCTCCCGTTCGCGACGACGGCCCGGACCCCGGTCCGGACGGGCGCCGGTGCGGCGCCCGGAGACCACTCTTCTTCCTCAATGAATATTGAGGTCAAGGGGAGGGGAGTGCGGCGCACGGGCGACCGGACGGCGCGTGTGGGCTCCCCGTACACCGATTCGGGACCGAATGTATGTGTCCGCTACATGTGAAACGGGTCACCCCGGTTCTACCTTCGGGTTGGCACCCCATCCCCCAGCTCGGGCGGTTGTGTCGGACAGGCGGGTGCCGACTGGAGGAACAGCAATGCGCAAGACCCCCCTGACCGCCGCCTCCTGCGCGGTCGTCCTCGCCGTGACCGCCTGCGGAGCCCCCGGCGAGGCGGCCGGGGGAGGCGAGGACGCGCCCATCAGGGTCGGCATCGTCTACTCCGCCACCGGCCCCCTCGCCACCTACGGCGAGCAGTACCGGCAGGGCTTCGAGGCCGGACTCGACCACGCCACCGGCGGGTCGATGGAGATCGACGGCCGCCCGATCGAGGTCGAGTACATGGACGACGCCGGAGACCCCACGAAGGCGGTCACGGCCACCCGCGACCTCATCGGCACCGGCCACGACATCATCGCCGGGTCCACCGCCTCCGGCATCGCCGTCCAGGTCGCCCCGCTCGCCGAGCAGAACGACATCCTCTTCATCTCCGGGCCCGCCGCCACCGACGCCATCACCGGCATCAACGACCACACCTTCCGCTCCGGGCGCCAGACCTACCAGGACATCCTCACCGCCGGAACCTTCATGGACGACCCCGAGGGCGCGGACGTCCTGGTCCTGGCCCAGCAGAACGCCTTCGGGCAGGACAACGTCGCCGCCGTCACCGACGTCCTCGGGGCCGAGGGGGCCGACGTCGAGAGCGTCCTGGCCCCGCCGGAGACCACCGACCTCACCCCGTTCGCCGAGCAGGTCAGCCAGGCCGAACCCGACCTGGTCTTCGTCGCCTGGGCGGGCGAGACCGCCTCCGCCATGTGGCGGGCCCTCGACCAGCAGGGCATCCTCGACTCCACCGAGGTCGTCACCGGCCTGGACATCAAGCCGTCCTACCCGGTCTTCGGCGAGGCGGGCGGCAGCATCTCCTTCCTCTCCCACTACTTCGACGGCGCCTCCGACACCGAGCTGGCCCGGACCATGAAGGAGTCCGTCGAGGAAGCGGGCGGCACCGTCGACCTCTTCACCCCCGACGGCTTCACCGCCGCGCAGATGGTCGTGCACGCCGCCGGGGCCGGGGACGGCGTCCAGGAGCGCATCGACGCCCTGGAGGGCTGGACCTTCGACGGCGTCAAGGGCGAGCTCACCATCCGCGCCGAGGACCACGCCCTCCTCCAGCCCATGTACCAGGTCGAACTGGTCGGCGAGGGCGAGGACGCCCACCCCGAGCTGGTCGCGGAGATCCCCGCCGCGGACGTCGAGCCCGCGGTCGCGGAGTAGGCATGGCCACCGAACCCACCGAATCCACGGGGCGCACCGAGCTCACGGGGCACGCCGAGCTCACGGGGCACGCCGGGCAATCCGGGCATGCCGAGCTCACGGGGCGCGCCGGGCACGCCGAATCCACGGGGCGCACCGAGCTCACGGGGCACACCAGGCACTCTGGCCACTCCGGGAACGGCAGCCCCGCCGGAGCCGTCGGGACGGCGGTCGCCGCGGNCGGTCCTGGCCCTGGAGAACCTGACCTGGTCGGTCGGCGGCGCCCTCATCGTCGACGGCGTCACCATGGCCGTGGACGAGGGCGAGTTCGTCGCCCTCATCGGCCCCAACGGCGCGGGCAAGACCTCCCTGTTCAACCTGGTCTCCGGACTCACCCGGCCCACCGGCGGCAGCGTCCGCCTCGCCGGGACCGACGTCACCCGCCACGCGCCCCACCGCCGCGCCCGGCTCGGCATGGGCCGCACCTTCCAGACCTCCAGCGTCTTCGGCGACCTCACCGTCGGCGCCAACGTCGGCCTGGCCGTCCAGGCCCGCACCGGGGAGTCGCGCCGCTTCTGGCGCCCGGCCACCCCCGACGGCGGCCCCGAGGCCACCGCCGTCCTGGACCTGGTCCGCCTCTCCCACCGGACCGACGCCCTCGCGGGCGACCTGTCCCACGGCGACAAGCGCAAGCTCGAACTCGCCCTCCTCCTGGCCCGCCGCCCCCGCCTCATCCTCCTGGACGAGCCCATGGCCGGGGTCAGCGCCGGGGAGGTCGGCGAACTCACCACCGTCATCCGGGACGTGCACCGCGAACAGGGCTGCACGGTCCTCATGGTCGAACACCACATGGAGGTGCTCCTCGACATGGCCGACCGCCTGGCCGTGATGCACCACGGCGCGCTGCTGGCCCTCACCGACCCGGACTCGGCCATGGCCGACCCCGAGGTGCAGGCCGCCTACCTCGGGGACGGGGCGTGAGCGCCGGGGGGCCGCTGCTGGACGCGGCCGACCTGCACGTGTGGATCGAGGGCTCGCACATCCTCCAGGGGGTCTCCCTCACCGTGCCCGGCCGGGGCGTCACCGCGCTCCTGGGCCGCAACGGCGTCGGCAAGACCACCACCGTCAAGGCGCTGCTCGGCCTCGTGCCCCGCACCGGCCGGGTGTCCTTCGACGGCGCGGACATCACCGCACGCCCCACGCACGCCATCGTCACCATGGGCATCGGCTACGTGCCCGAGGAGCGCGGCGTCTTCTCCGCGCTCACCGTCGCCGAGAACCTGCGCCTGGCCGAGCGCCGCCCCGGCGAACCGCGCTACGGCCTCGTCCACGAGCTGTTCCCCGAACTCCGCGAACGGGCCGACCAGCCCGCGGGCACCCTGTCCGGCGGCCAGCAGCAGATGCTCGCCATCGGCCGCGCCCTGCTCAACGACAACAAGCTCCTCATCGTGGACGAGCCCACCAAGGGCCTCGCTCCCCGCATCGTCCGCGAGGTCGCCGACGCCGTCGCCCGCGCCGCCGAACAGGTGCCGGTCCTGCTCGTGGAGCAGAACCTGTCCCTGGTCCGCCGGGTGGCCGAACGGGCCGTGGTGCTCGACGCGGGCCGCGTGACCCACACCGGGCCCGCCCTGGAACTGCTCGACGACGCCGACCGCGTCCGCGAGCTGCTGGGCGTCTCCCGTACCGCCGCCACTACCGCCGCCGAAGTCGAGGCTGAAGTCGAAGTCGAGGCTGAAGCCGAAGTCGAAGCTGAAGCCGAAGTCGAAGCCGAAGGGAGGCGGACCGCGTGAGCACCGTCGTCCTGCTCGTCATCACCGGGCTCGGCCTGGGAGCCCTGTACTTCCTCATCGCCTCCGGGCTCTCGCTCATCTTCGGCCTGATGGACGTGCTGAACTTCGCCCACGGCGCCTTCCTCGCCCTCGGCGCCTACGGCACGTGGTGGGCGGCCGAGTACCTCCCCGGCGCCGGGCCGGACGGGTTCGGCTTCCTGCTCGCCGTGGCGTTCGGCGTCGGCGCGGGCACCCTGGCCGCCACCCTGGTCGAACTCTGCGTCATCCGCCCGCTCTACGGCAGGCACCGCGAGCAGATCCTCGCCACGGTCGGCCTCAGCCTGGCCGTCCCCGCGCTCATCCAGGCGGTCTGGGGAGCCGACCCGCTCACCTTCCCCAAGCCCGAGCTGGTGAGCGGCACCGTCGCGGTCCTCGGCGTGAACATCCCCCGGGACCGGTTCCTGCTCATCCTCGCCGCCGTCGCCGTGTTCGCGGCCCTGTGGCTGTTCAACTCGCGCACCCGCTACGGGCTCGTCGTCCGGGCGGGCGTGCAGGACCGCGCCATGGTCACCGCCCTGGGCATCGACGTGCGCAAGTCCTTCACGCTGGTGTTCGCCATCGGCGGCGCCGCCGCGGCCCTGGCCGGGGCCCTGGGCGGCCTGTACTTCGGCGTGGTCACCCCCACCCAGGGGATGTCCCTGCTGGTCTTCGCGTTCATCGTCGTGGTGATCGGCGGCACCGCCTCGCTCACCGGCTGCGCGATCGCCGCCGTCGCGGTCGGCCTCATCCAGCAGTTCGCCAACTACTACACCGTCGCCGGGCTCGGCGACATCGCCGTGGTCATCGTCCTGGCGCTCGTGCTGCTCACCAGGCAGGGCGGTCTGACCGCGAAGAAGTCAGCGGAGAGGGTGGCATGATGACCGACACCACCGGCGCCACCGGTACCAGCGGTACCACCGGCAGCAGTGACGCCACCGACAGCACCGGTACCAGCGATGTCACCGGTACCACCGGTAGCAGCGGCGTCACCGGTAGCAGCGGTGCCACCGACAGCACCAGCACCACCAGCAGCAGCGCCACCGGCAACACAGAGACCACCGGCGCCATCGGCACCGACGTGGCCTCCCGGGCCACTAGGGCACCCGAGTCCCCCGGCGCGACATCGGGAGGGAGCGCGCGCGGGCGCCGCCTGCCCCGCCTGCCCCGCTGGGCGGTTCCGGTCGCTGTCCTGGCGGTGGCGCTCTCCCTGCCCTTCTCCACCCTGCGGATCCCGGGGCTGTTCGAGGGCGCCCTCAACAGCCCGCCGACCCTGCACCTGCTCGCGTTCTGCCTGGTCTTCGGCGGCCTGGCCACCAGCTACGACCTGCTGTACGGAAGGGTGGGCCTGCTCTCCTTCGGGCACGCCCTCTACTTCGCCTGCGGCGCCTACACCGCCGCCCTGCTCATGCGGGTGGTCGAACTCCCGCTCGTGTGGGCGGCGCTGGTCGCCGTCGTGGGCGGCACCCTGCTGTCCCTGCTCCTCGGCGCGGTCTCGCTGCGGGTCAACGGCATCGCCCTGGCCATGGTCACCCTCGCCTTCGCCCAGGCCGGATCGATCCTCATCTCCCGCGACCCCGGACGCCTGACCGGCGGCGAGGAGGGCCTGTCCCTCAACACCGACATGGTCCCGGACGCGTTCGTGGGCGTGGTCAACACCGTCAACCTGTACTGGGTGGCCGTCGCCTTCGCCGCGTTCGCCGTCGGCGTGGTGTGGTGGCTGACCTCCTCTCCCGTCGGCCGCGTCTGGCAGGGCATCCGGGCCAACGAGCAGCGCGTCGCCGTCCTCGGCGTCAACCCCTACCCCTACAAGCTGGCGGCGTTCACCGTCGGCGGCGGCCTGGCCTCGCTGGGCGGCGTCGCCTACCTGCTCGTCACCGGAGGCGTCACCCCCACCATCACCACCGCCGAGTTCACCCTCACCCTGCTGGTCATGGTGGCCCTGGGCGGCGCGGGCACCCGCTGGGGGCCGCTGCTGGGCGCCGCCCTGTACACCTACGCCGACCACCGCCTCCTCCAGTTGGGCAGCTCCGAGGCCTTCGCGTCCCTGCCCGCGTGGATCGCCGCGCCGCTGTCCCAGCCCCTGTTCATCCTCGGCACGCTGTTCGTGCTGATGGTGTTCTTCTTCCCGGGCGGTCTCGTCGCCCTCCCCGGGCGCGTCCGCTCGGCCCTACGAGACAGGAAAGTCGCACGGACATGACCGGAGTCAGGAAGGTCGCACGGACATGACCGGAGTCAGAAAGGTCGCACGGACATGACCGACGTCTGGACCGGCGGGGACGAGTACACCGTCCCCGTCCCCGGAGGAGACCTGGCCGTCACCCGCTGGGGCGGCCGTTCCGGGACCCCCGTCCTGGCCGTCCACGGCATCACCGCCAACGGCCACTCGTTCGCCCGTGTGGCCGCCGACCTGGGCGGGATCGGCCTGATCGCCCCCGACCTGCGCGGACGCGGCCTCAGCGGGCACCTGGGCGGTCCGCGCGGACTGGCCGCGCACGCCGACGACATGATCGCCGTGCTCGACGCCCACGGAGTGGACAGGACCGTTCTAGTCGGCCACTCCATGGGTGCGTTCGTCGCCTGTCTGGCCGCCGTCCGCCACCCCGACCGGGTGTCCGGGCTGCTGCTGGTCGACGGCGGGTACGGGCTGCCGGTCCCGCCCGGAACCGACATCGACGCCGTGCTCGGCCCCGCCATGGCCCGCCTGCGTATGACTTTCGAAGGCCCCGACCACTACCGGGAGTTCTGGCGGGGCCACCCGGCCTTCGCCGGGCGCTGGAACACCTGGACCGACCACTACGTCCTGCGCGACCTGGTGGGGGAGCCGCCCGCCATGCGCTCGGCCTGCGACGAGGATGCCGTGCGCGCGGACGGGGCGCAGGTCCTCGCCGACCCGGACGCGCTCGGCGCCGTCCACCGGCTGTCCTGCCCCGCCCACCTGCTGTGGACGGCCCGCGGACTCATGGACGAGAGCCCGGGGCTGTACACGTCCGAGCGCCTCGCCGGGCTGCCCGAGGGCGTGGTGGCCGTGGAGCTGCCCGACGACAACCACTACAGTCCGCTGTTCTCCCCGACCGCGGGTCTGGTCGCCGAGCACGTCACCGCGCTCGTCAGGGCTGGTTCCACCGGTGTTCCGTAGCGCGGGCCGGTGGTGGGTCGGGTGCCCCGTTGGGTCGAGCTTCTGCCTGGGCCCTACGGGTGCGTGGCTGAGGCCGTCTGGAAAGGGACACCCCCTGGGGCACAGGACCACTGAAAGTCTCCTCCTCAACCCCCTGGGGTGGGACGCCGCTGAAAGTTCCCCCTCAACCCCCCGGGACGAAACGCGACCGCAGACCTGGACCACATACCCCGTTAACTTGCTGACGCAGCGATGCTCTACTCCAACCCGCGGCGGCGCACCGCCAGCCCGGGTTCTACGGGTGCGTGGTTGCTGACACCAGCACCCTCTACGTCAACCCCGCTGGGTTCTCCGTCAGCCTGGGTTCTACGGGTGCGTGGTTGCTGACGCAGGGATGCTCTACAACGTGCGGACCCCCTACGACGCCCGGTCACGTGCGGGGCTTCGTGGTCGCTGTTGGTCTGAACCTTGTACCCCCGCCTCCAGATGGCTGAGGGGTCACTCCCGGTGGGCGTTCCTCCCTGCGTTCTCCCGACCGCCTTCGTGACGCCCACCAGGCACCTGGAGTGACCGGAGTGCAGGGATCTCCTTCGCCAAGTTCGCTAGGCGAACTTGCCCTCAGTCGGTCCCCGCCCCCAGCACTGATCCTTGTTGCCAGTGCCCACCACGACCACCCCCCAGGGGCGGGCGGGGAACCCGCACGCTCTACGGGTGCCTGGCTGAGCACGCCTGAAAAGGGACACCCCCCGGGGCGGGACACCGCTGCGTGCTCTACGGGTGCCTGGTGACGGTCACTTGAAAAGCGACAACCCCCTGGGGCGGGACACCGCTGAAAGTTCCCCCTCAACCCTCTGGGACGAAGCGTGACCGCAGACCTGGGCCACACACCCCCTTAACTTGCTGACGCAGCGACGCTCTATCCCAACCTGCGGCGGCGCGCCACCAGCCCGCGCTCTATGGCTGGGTGGGGAGGGTCCGACCTCCTCGCATCGCCACGGGGCGCTTTGTCCTCCGGGCAGGCCCTCACCCGACGCTCTACCCCAACCTGCGGCGGCCCGCCCCGGTCAGCCGCCGTTCTGGTCGCCCAGCAGGTCCACGCCCCGGTCCAGCAGGCCGTGCAGGTGCAGGGCCAACTGGAGCTCCAGCGCCCGGCCGGGGCGCTGCCAGTCCGCCCCGATCAGCTGGCCGATCCGCTCCAGGCGCTGCGCCACCGTGTTCACGTGGATGTGCAGGTCCTCCTTGGCGCGCGACAGGTTGCCCCCGGCCGCGAAGTACGCCCGCAGCGTCTCCACCAGCAGCGTGCCCCGCCTGGCGTCGTACTCCAGCAGCGGCCCGAGCGTCGCCGACACGAACCCCGGCACGTCCCGGTCCTGGCTCAGCAGCAGTCCCGAGAACCCCAGGTCCCCCGTGGTCGCCACGTCCCCCTCCCGCCCCAGCGCCCGCAGCGTCTGTAGGCACCGGGCCGCCTCGGCGAACGCGTCCCCGAACGAGGCGGGACCGGCCGTCGGACCGGCCAGCCCCGCNACCGGGCCGTTCACCGCCCCCGACAGCTCGTCGGCCACCCGCCGACCCACCGCCGCCGGGTCCCTCCCGGGCAGCGCCAGCACCAGACGTCCCGACCGGCTCCCGGCCAGCCCCCCGGTGGTCTCCGCGACATGGGTCGCCGCCGAGCGCAGCCGCCCCGGGTCACCGTCCGGGGCCTCGGCCACCACCAGCACGTGCGGCGCGTCCAGGTCCGCGTGCAGCAGCGCGGCCCGCTGGCGCAGCGACGCCGGATCGCGCGCGGGTACCTCCAACAGCTCGTCGAGCAGGTCCCCGCGCAGCCTGTGCTCGGTCTCGCTCACCGAACGCCGGATGAGCAGCAGCAGCGCGGTCACCATCGCCGACCGCTCCAGCACGCGCTGGTCGGTGGAGTCCAGCTCCACCCCGCGCAGCACCAGCGTTCCCAGCGGCTCGGTCCCGGCCGCCGCCGTCGCCACCCACGCCCGGCCCGCCCGCACCGCGCGGCCGCTGGCCAGCGACGAGCGCACCGCCTCGGCCAGGTTCCCCTCGCCCGCGTCCCACGGGGCGCCCTCCCGCACCACGCCCTGCGGGCTGGCGGTCACCGAGGCGTCCGAGGTCGCGTCGTGGATCAGCACCGTGCCGCCCAGCACCTCGGCCACCGCCGCCGCGACCTCGCGCACGCCGCCGCCCCGCAGCACGAGGTCGGTCAGCCGGTCGTGCGCCGCCGCCGACCGCTCCACCGACGCCGTGTGCCGCTGCAACCGCTCGTTGACGGTGTGCAGCTCGTCCAGGGCGCGCCGGGTGTCGTCGATGAGGTTCGCGCTGTCGATCGCGATCGCCGCGTGCGCGGCCAGCGACGACAGCAGCGCCACCTCCGAGTGGGCGAAGGGGCGCTCGCGCCGGTTCGCGGCGAACAGCACGCCCACGTCGCGCCCGTTCATCTTCAGCGGCACGCCCAGGATGGCCACCAGGCCCTCGTCGCGCACCGCGTGGTCGATGTTCTCCGCGTGAGTGAAACGCGGGTCGGTGAAGTAGTTCGCCGTCACGTACGGCAGGGCCGTGGTCGCCACCAGCCCGCCCAGCCCCTTGCCCGGGGCCAGCCGCAGCCGCTGGAACGCCGCCGACACCGACCCCGAGGTCACCCGCATGTAGGTGTCGCCCGCCTCCGGGTCGCTCAGCGTCAGGTACGCGGTGTCGGTGCCCAGCAGGTTGCGGGCCCGCTCCACGATCGCCTGGAGCACCTGGTCCAGGCTGCGCATGCCCGCCAGGTCGTTGGCGGTCTCGAACAGCGCGCCCAGCTCCGACTCCCGGCGCCGCCGGTCGCGCATCACCGACCGCACCCGCAGCGCGGTCATCTTCGCGGCCTCCAGGGCGGCGACCACCTCCGGGTCGTCCCCGCGCGCCCGCGCGCGCAGCACCGGGCGCTCGTACTCCACGGCCGGGGCGTCGCGCAGCAGCAGGTCCAGGAACAGGGCCTGGCCGTCGGCGGCGCCGTCGTCGGCGGGGGTGCTGGTGGTGTTCAGCTCGCGCTCCATGCTCCGTCCACGGGCAGGGACGCGCCGTTGACGAACGACGCGTCCTCACCGCACAGGTAGGCGACCAGCTCGGCGACCTCGGAGGGCTCGATCAGCCGCTTGATCGGGCTCCGGGCCAGCAGGACCTCCGAGACCACCCGCTCCTCGGGGATGCCGTGCGCCGCCGCCTGGTCGGCGATCTGCTTCTCCACCAGCGGGGTGCGCACGTATCCGGGGTTCACACAGTTGGAGGTCACCCCGTGTGCGGCGCCCTCCAGGGCCACCACCTTCGAGAAGCCCTCCAGGCCGTGCTTGGCGGTCACGTAGGCCGACTTGTAGGCCGAGGCGCGCAGCCCGTGCACCGAGGAGATGTTGACGACGCGGCCCCATCCCCGTGCGTACATGTGGGGCAGGGCACCGCGCACCACGCGGAACGGCGACTCGACCATGAGACGAAGGATGAGGGAGAAACGCTCCGGAGGGAAGTCCTGGACGGGGGCGACCGTCTGGACGCCCGCGTTGTTGACCACGACGTCCGCGCCCCGCGCGGCCTCCTCGGCGGCGTCCAGGTCGGTCAGGTCCAGCTCCACCGCCTCGCCGACGCCCTGGTCGGCCAGCTCGCCCAGGGCCCGCCCGTCGAGGTCGACCATCCGGACCCGGGCCCCGGCGCCCGCCAGGCGCAGGGCGCACGCCCTGCCGATGCCGCTGGCCGCACCGGTCACCAGCGCGGTCCTTCCGGTGAGGTCGACCCGGGTGGTGTAGGGGATCCCCGCCGTTCCGGGAACGGGGGGCTGGGTGGCCTGCCGCGCCGTGCCCGACAGGAACTCGTGCGTCGTCATGGCAGCAAACTAGGCGCGCCCCTCCGAACGGGGGATAGGGGCGCCGGACACACCCCCGGGCACGGACATGTGTCCTGCGCCCATGGGACGGAGAGGGGCTGTGGGTTTCCCACTGACGGCGGTGCCGTGACCGGGGTCTCCGCTACATGTTGCCTGGGTCACATCATGGCTAGGCTCCCAGCCAGATCCCCTCCCCCGCTCACCGACCGGATCACCGGAGGCACCCCCCATGGACTCCACGGCACCGCTCACACGCCGTCCCCTGCCAGCGACCGCCCTCTCCCTCACCGCGACCCTGGCCACCGTGGCCGTCATGGTCGCCGCCCTGCTGATCGCCCTGGCCCCGCGCGCCTCGGCGGCCACACTCACCCCGGTGTCCTCGTTCGGCACCAACCCCGGCAACCTGGCGATGTACTCCTACGTCCCCGACGGCCTGCCCGCCGACGCGCCCCTGGTCGTGCTCCTGCACGGCTGCGCGCAGAACGCCGCCGCCTACCACGACCACTCCGGATGGGCCGGGTACGCCGACGAGCACGGCTTCGCCCTCGTCTACCCCGAGCAGAGGTCGGCCAACAACGCCACCAGCTGCTTCAACTGGTTCCAGCCGGGCGACACCGCGCGCGACTCCGGCGAGGCCCGGTCGGTCCGCTCCATGGTCGAGCACGCCGTGTCCGCCCACGGCCTGGACGCCGACCGGGTGTACGTCTCCGGGCTCTCCGCCGGAGGCGCCATGGCGGGAGAGCTCCTCGCCGCCTACCCCGACCTGTTCGCCGGGGGCAGCGTCGTCGCGGGGATCCCCGTGGGCTGCGCCAGCAGCATGATCGACGCCTTCAGCTGCATGAACCCCGGCAAGACGCGGACCCCGCAGCAGTGGGGCGACGAGGTACGCGCCCAGAACCCCGGCTGGGACGGGCCCTGGCCGCGCGTCGCCGTCTGGCACGGCACCGCCGACACCACGGTCGCCCCCGCCAACGGGGAGGCGAGCGTGAGCCAGTGGACCAACGTCCACGGGCTGTCCGGCGCTCCCGACGCCACCGAGCAGCTGCCGGGCTCCACCACCGCCGCCTACCACGGCGGCGACGCGACCACCGCGGCCGTCGCCCACTACACCGTCTCCGGCATGGGCCACGGCACCCCCGTCGACCCGTCCGCGGGCTGCGG
This sequence comes from Nocardiopsis synnemataformans DSM 44143, assembly GCA_000340945.1. Taxonomy (GTDB): domain Bacteria; phylum Actinomycetota; class Actinomycetes; order Streptosporangiales; family Streptosporangiaceae; genus Nocardiopsis; species Nocardiopsis synnemataformans. Next base: position 39,929 of record ANAW01000014.1, read on the forward strand.
CACCGCGGGCGCCTACTTCCTCGACACCGTCTGCTCGACCGGGTACACCGTCGACTTCTGGGGCATCGGCGACGGCAGCGGCGGCCCCGGCCCGGACCCCACGGACCCGCCCACGGAGGAGCCGACCGACCCGGGGACGTGCGTGAGGGACAGCAACTACGACCACGTGTCGGCGGGCCGCGCCGTCCAGCGCTCCGGACTGGTCTACGCGGTCGGCTCCGGCGACGCGCTCGGCCTGTGGAACGTCTTCGTCACCACGTCGCTCACCGAGACCTCACCGGGCCACTGGGAGCACACGCCCGGAGGCTGCTAGAGAGCGAACGCGACCGCGCCGGGCCCGGGGTCCGGCGCGGCGCCTAGATCCCGCTCCCGTCGCGCGCCAGGCGCCCGAAGTGGCTCACCGCGGCCCCCAGCGCGAAGTGCGCGGCCTGGTGCTCGGTCATCGGGACCACCCCGGCCGGGACGGTCACCCGGAAGGGGAACTCCTCGTCCGGCCTGATGCGGAAGTCGTCAATCACTCCCTGGGACAGGAGCATGGTCAGGGCCTCGCGGACCTGCCCACTGCGGTTGTCTGACGCCCAGATCGACATGTCCCCAACCCTAGCCCGGCGGGGGCCGTCCCTCAGGTGGAACGGCGAACGCGCGAAGGTCCGGCAACGGATACGGGCGGGCCGCGACCGCGACCCGCCCGTGCTCCGGGGGACGGACACGACCCCCGTGGTGCCCGTCCCCACCGTCCGCCGCTGCCGTCCGTCGTCCCCCGACGGCGGACGCGGCGGGCGGGGGNCCGACGGCGGACGCGGCGGACGGAGTCCGTTGCGCCTCAGTCGCCCTCGGGCAACCGGGCCTGCCCCGCGAGGACGTTCGCGGTCAGGCGGCGCAACGCCAGCCTGGTGGCCTCGAACTCCTCCTCGGGGAGGTCGATGACCCTCCCGATCGCCTCCGGAACGCCCTCGGCGCGCGCCCTGAGCCGCCCGCCCTCCTCGGTGAGGGTGACGAGGACGGAGCGCTCGTCCCGCGGATCGCGTCCCCGGACCAGCAGTCCCCGGGCCTCCAGCCGCTTGAGCAGCGGTGTGAGGGTCCCGTAGTCCAGTTGGAGCACGGAACCGAAGTCCTTCACCCAGCACTCGCCGCGCTCCCAGAGCAGCATCATCACCAGGTACTGGGGATAGGTCAGCCCCAGCGGCTCCAGCAGGGGCCGGTACAGGTTGGTGACCGCACGTGAAGCCGCGTAGAGGGCGAAGCACATCTGCTCGTCGACTGCGGGAAGAGGGAAGCCGCCCGCGGGGGCGGGGGATCGGTCGGCCATCGCCACCATCGTAGTTACCCCGCGCCCGATTTCCAAAGCCCGCAATTACCTTGCGCACAAAGAAAAGTGGTACGGGGTCCCCGACGTGTGTCGCGTGGGGTCGTCGCAGGTCGGAGAGGGAGCCGTTTCCGCGTACCGTCACCCCTCCCGTCATCGCGGGACCGCGGCGCGGAGGGCGGCGCGCCTTCGCGGAGGACGGGAGCGCCCCCGACGGACGCCCGCGGCGCGGTGCCCCTCCCCCGTCCACCGGCCTACCGGCGCGGCTCCTGGTGGGGCAGCAGGCGCTTGACCACCTTGCCCGTGGCGTTGCGCGGCAGCTCGTCCACGACCACCACGTCGCGCGGCACCGAGAACCGCCCGAGCGCCTGCCGCACGTGCATCCGCACCCGGTTCGGGTCCACGCCCCGGCCCTCGTGCGGCACCACGTACGCCGCGAACCGCTGCCCGAACTCCTCGTCGGGCACACCCGTCACCACGACCTCACGCACCTCGGGAAGCGTCACGATCGCCTCCTCCACCGGCCGGGGGAACACGTTCTCCCCGCCCGAGACGATCATGTCGTCGTCCCGCCCCGCCACGTGCAGCAGGCCGTTCGCGTCCACGTGGCCCCGGTCGCCGGTCTCCATCAGACCGTCCGCGACCCTCCTGCTCCGCCCGTCCGTGTAGCCGTCGAAGAGCATGTCGTTGCCGACGTGGATCGACCCCTCCGTCCCCGGCGGGACCTCCGCCCCGCCGGGGTCCAGGACCGCGATCCGCGTCCCCAGGGGCGGACGGCCCGCCGTCGTCGGGGACAGCCGCATGTCCCCGGGCGTCGCGATCGTCGCCCACGACACCTCGGTCGACCCGTACAGGTTGTAGAGCACGTCCCCGAACGCGTCCATGAAGTCCGTGATCAGCTGCGGGCTCATCGCCGAGCCGCTGCACGCCACGATCCGCAGCGACGACGTGTCGTACCGCTCGCGCGTGGACCGGGGCAGGTCCATGATCCTCCGCAGCATCACCGGCACCGCGAACAGCGCCGTGCACCGCTCCTCCTGGACCGTGCGCAGCGCGTCCTCCGGCTCGAACAACCGCCGCGTCACCAACGTCGCCCGCATTGACATGCCCAGCTGCACGCCCGCCAGCCCCCACGTGTGGAAGATCGGCGCCGAGACCAGGATGCGGTCCGAGGAGCGCAGCGGGATGCGCGACAGCACCGACGCCGCATCCTGCGGCCCCTTCGGAGTCGGCCGCCGCGCCCCCTTGGGCGTGCCCGTCGTCCCCGACGTCAGCACGACCAGCCGGCCGGGGCGCTCCGGCGGCTCCGGGTCGGCCTCCGCGACCTCCCGCGCCCGCCACGGCACCCGCAGGCCCCCGTCGAAGGGCTCTCCCCAGGCCGTCACCCGCACGACACCGGGATCGAGCCCGGCGCACATCCCCTCGAACTCGGCGTCGGCGACGACCACCGCCACCCCGTTGCCCTCCACCGTCGCGGCCAGCTGGCCCGCCGACAGCCCCGTGTTCAACAGCACGGTGTCGGCGCCCAGGCGCCCGCAGGCCACCATCGTCTGCACGAAACCGCTGTGGTTGCGGCACAGCACGCCCACGCGGGCCCCCGCGCCCACCCCCGCGCGGCGCAGGTCCCGGGCCAGCTCGCGGCCGCGCAGGTTCATCTCGCGGAAGGTCGTGGGGCCCAGCTCGTCGACGACCGCGACGGCGTCGGGCACGCGCTCGTTCGCCGCGGCGTAGCCCCCGGCGATCGTGGCGCCCCACGTGCGCAGCGCGCGGAGCTGGCGGGCGACCCTGTCGGGGCGACCCGGGCTGAGCACACCGGCGCGGACGAGCACCCGCACCGTTTCCAGGACGTGTCGCATGCGTGAGGGGGCGGGCGGGCCTTCGGCGTTGGACGCCATGGTGTCTCCGAGGGGCCGACGGGGACGGGCGAAGCGTTCCGCGCCTCACCGGGGAGCCTTCGCCGCGCGACTCACCGGAAGTACTGCGACCGTAAGTGAGAGGCCCCCGCCGTTTCTCCGTCCCCGGATGAGTCCCTACCGGCGCGTGGTTGTCACCCCCGTACGAAGGGCGGGCATGCGGGGACTTCGCGGGCACCGCGGCGGGGGCTCTCGCCCAGACCGTCGCCCCGTGCGCACGGGTCCCGGCCGCCCAGTGGCGTTTCTCCGTTCCGAACGGCGCCGCGCGCCGCGCACGGGCTCCGAGCGGTGTTCCCCCGTTCCGAACGGCGCGGCGGGGGCTCTCGCCCAGACCGCCGCCCCGTGCACATGGGCCCAGACCAGGGAGAAGGGCACGGGACCCGGCCCGCCCGGTTCACATGTCGATGACCATCTGCTCACCGGTGGGCTCCGCGCTCCCCGCCTCCGTCTCCAAGGACACGCGCAACTCGTCCGGCCGCCCCATGTCGTCGGCCATTCCCGCGTGCCTGCCCTCCGCCGACGGCTCCAGCGTCCCCGCGGGGCGCACACCGCCCTCGTCCGCCCACCACATCCGGTAGGTCATCCCGGGCGGCGCAGACGGCAGCCCCTCCACCACCAGCACCGCCGCGTCCCTCTCGTAGGAGGCGAAGACCGTGGCCCGCGCGTCCCCGAGCGGAGCCTCCAGCATGTTCGTGTCGGAGGCCGCGAGCAGCGCCTCCAACTCCGCCGCGTGCCGGGTCTGGGAGTCCAACCGCTGACTCACGGACACCAGGGACCCCGCCAGCACCACCACGACCAGAGCACACGCCGCCACCAGGACCCACGGAAGCCAACGGGACCGACCACGCAGCGACACGACCCGGGCGCCCGCCGCCCGCTCCGCCTCGGGCGGCAGCTGCCGGGTCCACAGGGCGTCCGCGCGGATCGCCTCCCACACCCGCGGACGCGGCTCCCGCGTCTCGGCACCGGCCAGACGCACCGCGGTCTCCCGGAAGTCCGCCAGGTCGCGGCGGCAGTCCTCGCACTCCGCCAGGTGCCGCTCGGCGGCCTCGGCCTCCTCGCGCTCCAGGGCGTCGACCGCGTACCCCGCCGTCAGCCCGTGCACGTCCGCCTCGTTCACACGCCCACCCCCAGGCAGTCACGCAGCCGGATCAGGCCGTCACGCAGCCTTCCCTTCACCGTGGTCAACGGAACCTCCAACAGGTCGGCGGCCTGCCGCTGCGTGTACCCCGTGTAGTACGTGAGCCGGACCGCCTCGCGCTGGGCCTCGGTGAGCCCGCGCAGACATCTGCGCACCCTCTCCCGCTCCAGACGGTGCTCGACCTGGTCGGACACCGCGTCCGGGGGCGTCGCCCCGGACTCCAGGCGCCCGGCCGCGGCGAGCCGGGACGACGCCGCCTGCTCCGAGCGCACCCGGTCCACGGCCCGCCGGTGCGCGATGGTCAGGACCCACGCGGCCACGCTCCCCCTCGACCGGTCGTAGCGGGAGCAGGTCCGCCAGACCTCCAGGAACACCTCCTGGCAGACCTCCTCCGCCTGGGCCTCGTCCAGCACCACCCGCCGGGCGATCCCGAACACGCGGCCCGACAGCTCCCGGTAGACCCCCTCGAACGCCGCGAGATCACCTGTCGCGGTCTGCTGGAGGAGCCGTGCCAGAGGATCGCCCTCCGCACCGTCGGGGAGATCGGGCTCCCCCCGGTCCCACTCGGCCGTGCGCTCCATCGGCCACCACCTCTTTCCCGGCCTCCCCCGCATTCGGCGCCGGAGGAGGTCCGGCGACCCCAGTCTGACGGGCGTTATACACCCGTTATGCGCTTCCCCGTCGCCTCCCCCGGACCGGCACCGAACCGGGGGCATGACCGACACCACCCGCAGCACCCGCCGGGGCCCGGCCGCCCTCGCCGGACTCGTGGCCGCAGCGTCCGCGCTGGCCGTGGCCGAGGTCGTCGCGGCGGCTCTGTCCCTCCCCGCCAGCACACCCCTGCTGGCCGTCGGGGACGCGGTCGTCGACCTGGCCCCGCCGCCCGTGAAGCAGTTCGCCGTGGACACGTTCGGAACCGCGGACAAACCCGCCCTCCTCCTGGGGACCGCCGTGCTCCTGGCCGCGGCGGCCGCCCTCCTCGGAGCGGCCTGCGGGCGGCGCAGGGCCGTCGGTCCGGTCGGCGTCGCCGCCTTCACGGCCGTGGGCCTGGCCGCCGTGCTCACCCGTCCCGCGAGCGGCCCGCTCGACGCGCTGCCCACCCTGGTGGGCGGCGCCGTCTGCGTCGTCGTCCTGCTCCGGCTGGTCGACGCCGCCGCTCCCGCGGGAAGCGCCGCGCACCCGGCCGCCGGGTCGACGGACGGCACCGGATTCGACCGTCGCCGGTTCGCCCTGCTCGCCGGAGGCGCGGCCGCCGCCTCCGCGGGCGCGGGGGTCGGCGCCCGCCTCCTGACCGCGTCCTCCCCCACCGCCGGACTCACCCCCGCGGACGTGGTGCTCCCGCGCCCAGCGGACCGGGCCGCCCCACTCCCCGACGGCACCGACCTGGAGCTGGACGGACTCTCGCCCTTCTTCACGCCCAACGCCGACTTCTACCGGATCGACACCGCGCTGTCGGTACCGCGCGTCGACGCCGCCGCGTGGTCCCTGCGCGTCCACGGCCTCGGGGTCGAACGGGAGCGGGTGTTCACCTACACCGACCTGCTCGACCACCCCGGACTCAGGGAACGCGACATCACCCTCGCCTGCGTGTCCAACCCGGTCGGCGGACCCTACGTCGGCAACGCGCGCTGGACCGGCGTGCCGCTGGGCGCCCTCCTCGCCGAGCTCGGCGTCCGCTCCCCCGCGGACGGCGGCCCGGCCGACCAGCTCGTGGCGCGCTCACAGGACGGAATGACCATCGGCACGCCCGTCGCCGACGTCATGGACGGAAGGGAGGCCCTGCTCGCCATTGGCATGAACGGCCGCCCGCTCCCCTACGAGCACGGGTTCCCCGCCCGCATGGTCGTCCCCGGCCTGTACGGATACGTGTCCGCCTGCAAGTGGATCACCGACATCGAGCTGACCACGTTCGACGCCTTCGACGCCTACTGGGTGCCCCGCGGCTGGTCCGAGCGCGGCCCGGTCAAGACCCAGTCCCGCGTCGACACGCCCCGGGACGGCGCCGGCCTGAGGCCCGGACGCGTCATGGTCGCCGGGGTGGCGTGGGCCCAGCACACCGGCATCGACCGGGTCGAGGTGCGTGTCGGCGACGGCCCGTGGACCCCCGCCCGGCTCGCGGAGGAGGACAGCGCCGACACGTGGCGGCAGTGGGTCCTCGACTGGGACGCCGAACCCGGCGAACACCGGATCTCGGTCCGCGCCACCGACCGCGACGGCCTCACCCAGACCCGCGTCGGGGCGCCGGTCGCCCCCGACGGGGCGACCGGCCACCACACCGTCACCGTGACCGTGGCCTGAACCCGGCCGCCACAGCAGACCCCCGGGCCGCACCGGTCCGGTCCACCCATCGCGAAGGAGAAGGACGGCATGCGCACGATCACCAGGGGACGACTCAACCGGCTTCTCGCGTCCGGGGCGCTGAGCCTCGTCGCGGCGTTCGGCCTCGCGGCGTGCAACGACGGCGCCGCCGAGGAGGGCGACACCGTGGAGAGCCAGGAGATGTCGGAGGAGCCCATGGAGGAGGGGATGTCCGACGAGTCCATGGAGGAGGGGGCGTCCGACGAACCGATGGAGGAGGGAATGTCGGAGGAGCCCGTGGAAGAGATGTCCGAGGAGCCCATGGACGAGGACATGGAGATGGAGGACGAGGGGATGTAGGACGCACTCCGCCCCCGCGGCGGGGCGGGGCGGGCGGCAACCACTCAGCTTCCCCCGACCGCCCGCCCTCCTCGGGCATCCGGGCACCGGTCACCGGGCGCCTCGGCGGGGCCGCCGCGCACACCGCGCGGCGGCCCCTGGCAGCTGCCACGTTCGGTGGGAGCTAGCCGGTCACGGTGACGGGTGAGGACGGGTCGTCGACGTTGGTCACCTCGTAGACCGCGTTGAAGGGGGCCTCCGTCGCGCTGGTCGGGCAGCCGAACCCGCCCGTCACCTCGACCGGGGCCGCGGTGTCGAAGGCCAGGGTCGAGGCGGGGGAACCGTTGGTCCACGTGCCGCCGATGGCGGCGGGCGCGTCAGGGCTGACCGTCGCGGTGCACGAGGACAGGCCGCTCGTGGTCACCACGATGCCCCCGGCGGGGATCACCATGGTGCCGACGGTCGGCGACCCGTGCTGCATGGTCATCTCCCACACGGGATCGGCCACGGTGACCGTCGCGTACACGAAGGGGACGTTGGTCGAGCAGTCCGTGAAGCTCGGCGCGTTGATGGTCGAGGAGACCGCGCCGCCGGGGTTGTGGTTGCCGGGGGCCGCGGGAACGAGGTTGTTCCCGTTGCCCGGAGAGGTGGACGACGCGTCGCAGGACACCACGACGCTGCCGGCGGTGAAGGTGGCGCTGCCGCTCAGGTCGGCCTCGAAGGCCGCCCCGGCGGGCGTCACCGTGGTCGGACCCTGCTGGGCGGAGGCGCTGCCGCCCCAGGCCAGGGCCAGGACACCCGCCGCGGCCGTCGCCAGAAGGGCGCGGACGGGGGATATCGGTCGCGGAACCGACATGGGTACTCCTTGTGTGTGACGGCCGCACGGCACACGGGTGCGCCGCACGGCGGGATCGGGGGGTGTACGCGCCGAATCGGTAGACGTGGTTTTCCTGTGGCCTCCGGGAACACACGGGCTCGTGGTGCTCTCCCGTGCGTCCCCGGTGGTTACGGGTGGCTGGAATCAGTCCTCGGTTCGGGGGCCCGGAGAGGCCTCCACGCCCTCTTCCCCCTCCGCCCGGCGCCTCCGTCGGCGTCCCCTCCTCCGGGGCGGCCGGGCGACCGGCCGCCAGGAGAAGGCGAGCCCGCCACCGGCCAGCGCCAGCAGGGTGCCGACCACCAGGCCGCCCAGGTTGGACAGGATGAGCGCGCCCAGACCGAGGAACCCGGCCAGAGAGCCGGTGATGACGTGCTGGTTCGGGGTGAACCAGGTGACCAGGCCCAGGACGGCGAGCATGCCGCCGAACATCAGCGAGGAGACCCCGCCGACACCGGTCTGGATCATCAGCTCCACCGGCATCGCGACGAGCGACGCCATGACGACGCCGGAGAGGATCATCAGGAGCCCTCCCGCGAAGGGGCGGCGCTTGCGCCATCCGCGCCAGCGCGCCCCCGGACTCCGCGACGGCCTCAGAAGCACTCGTCGTCCCCCATGCTGATGCCCATGCTCAGGCCGGAGAGGCGGAAGGTCCCGGCGCTGGCGGCCCTGGCCGTCTGCTCCAGGTCCTCGATCACGATGGTGTCGGACTGCATGCCGAACAGGTCGTTGAACCCCTGGGCCCCCTCCGGCCCCTGGTCGAGGGTGCCCGCGTCGCGGCCGATCTCGATGTTCTCGAAGGAGGCGTTGCCGTCCATCTGCGACATGTCGATCACCAGGTTCTCCGCGATGACCGGCGTCCCCTGGTCGCCGGCGGTCAGTCGGAGGGAGATCTGGCCGACGATGGGGAACTCGGTCAGGACCGACTGGCACAGCCCCTGGATCTCGGCCTCCCGGATCCCGGCGACGGCCACCGGCACGGCCTCCTGGCGGACCGTCTGGTCCAGCCAGCCGTACTGCACGAAGCCCTCGCCGTTCAGTTCCTCCGCGGAGATCTTGAACTCCTGGCCGGAGACGGTGAACGAGGCGGCGAGAGCACCCTGGGCCATGGCGATCAGGATGCCGCCCACGGCCGCGCCCGCGGGAAGCGAGAAGAGCGCGAAGCGCTTCCAGCTGGTGTGGCTCTCGGGGGTGTCGGGGGATGTGGTGTCCATGCATGTCCTTCCGTGGGTGCATGGCCGCGCTGCGCCTGCCGTCCCCCCGAACCTTCGGCACGCGGCCTGGTCGCGGTCGTCCCCGCCTGTCGGGGCGCCCGACCAGAGTCCGTTCCGGTAACGCTGCACATCATGTATTGCATCCGAGGGGATTTCAAGGGTGTTCTCCGAACTTTCCCACCTTTTCCGAGTTTCGCGCCAAACATGGGTGCAGAACTGTCGAGTACCGCTCTGAGCTGCACAGACGCGCAAATGGGCTTGTCGGAGAGGTGTCGGCGTATTTGACGGGGCACGCTCTTTGTCATTCCGGTGAGCGTTCTTCCGCGCCGGTCTTCTCAACCAGGTGAGTCGTCGGCGCCCACCCCGTGTCCGTGCGCGGGCACGCGCCCGAGGCGACGTGTGAGCGGCGACACGTGTGCTGCGGTTTGCTCGGTGTTCACGAGGGGGGTAGTGTTCTCCGAGTCGCCACGGGACGGCGAGCGGCCCTCGGGTCGACTCGGCACCGGACCGGGTCCGGCGACACCCCTCCTCCTCTCGACTGAGCCGGTTCGAGCACTGCTCCGAATCAGCTAGGCTTCGGGAGGCGCTTCCACAGAAACACGGAAGCGAAACAGGAAACGGGCTTTACCCCGACTGGGAACACCACAAACCGCCGATTTGGCGGGGCGCGGAACA
>ANAW01000015.1:0-1023 GCA_000340945.1 Nocardiopsis synnemataformans DSM 44143
CCCGGAAAGCCGCTTCCGGGGGAACCCGCCCGGACGGACCCCGCGGACTGATCCGGCCTTCCCCGGTTTCGAAAAACTCAAACTACCCTCAGTGACTCTGTGCTAACGTCAGGTCGCGAGCCGGGGGTCCCCTCCGGCTCGGACCAGGCCGCACGTCCCGGAGGGCCCTCCCATGCCTCGCACCAGCCGAACGGCACGCGCCACGCGCGCCGTCGCGGCCGTGTGCCCCGAGGCGCCCTCCCTGCTCCTGCTGCCGCTGGTGGTCGGGGTGCTGCTGGTCGGCCTGTGGCTGCTCGGCGCGGCCCCCGCCTCCGCCGACTCCGGCGGCTCCGACTCCGGTGCGGGCGGCTCCCGGTCCCTGCTCGGCGAGGACTCGCTCACCGCCGGTCGGCTGTCGGACGGCCTCTCCGGCACCTCCGGGAGCCGTGACAGCGCCTCCTCGGAGCGCACCGCCCCGCACCACGGCCTCCGGGACCACACCTCCTCCGGCCGCCCGTCCCTGGACGGCACGTCCCTGGACGCTTCCTCCCTCCGGCTCGGGGAGTCCGGCCGCCTCGGCGGGGTCGTCCCCGAGGGCGTCGGCCAGGTGGCCGAGCCGGTCGCCTCCACACTCGGCACGGTGCACCAGCGCCTCGAACACGGTGCCGAGCGCACCGCCGCCGAGACCGCCGCCGTCCTGCCCGAGGCCGCGTGGCCGGTCGCCGGGATGGGCGAGGGCGCACGGCACGTGGTCCGCGGACTCGACCGCGACGGCCGCACCGCCGGGGCGCTCCTCTCCCCCGTGGTCTCCACGGCCTCCGACCCCGCCCCCGAGCCTGTCGGCGACGTCTCCGGAACCGGCCCGCGCGAGCGGGCGGAGGACGACGCCGCCGTCGGCGGGACCGCTCACCACGCCGTCCACGGGCACGGCGCCGCGCTCCCGGCGGGCACCGCCGGGGGCTCCGCCGGTGGGGACCCGGGCGAGCGGTCGGACGCCGCGGCCCCGGCCCCCGGATCCTCCGCCCACCAGCTCACCACCGGCTC
>ANAW01000016.1:0-1522 GCA_000340945.1 Nocardiopsis synnemataformans DSM 44143
CGCCGTCCTGCTCGCCGCCCGGGCCCTGCTCCCGGTGCCCGGCGGCCCCAGCGACGACCCCACGGTCTCCCCCGACTAGGACGCGTCCCCTCCCGCGCGGTCGCACGTCCCCGCGCACGGACCCGTCCCAGCCCGGCCCTCTGCGCGCCCTCTGGGAGCTGACCTGAGTTCCGTGCCCCGTTCACGGAATTCACGCCAGCCGGTGGTCCACTCCGGCTCCGGCCGAGCGCGCCCCACGCGTCCGGCCCCCGTATCCACTGATCCAGAGCACAACTTCCGAAGGGAAACCCATGACGCAGGTCAAGCGCATATCAGCCAGGGCCGTCCTCCTCGCCGCCGGAACGGCGGGCTTCGTCGCCCTCGGCGCCGGGGTCTCCGGTGCCGAGGCCCTCTCCTCGCCCGTCCACGAGATCGCTCCCGTCGTCGAGCGCGCCCTGGTGGAGGGCGTCGCCCCCACCCTGAACAGCGTGGCGCCCGAGGGCGTCGGTCCGATCGCCGACAGCGCCCTGACGGAGCTCCAGGACAGCGCGCACAACCCCGACCAGCCCGCTCCCGACCTGTCCGCCCCGCTGCCCGAGGGGGAGGACATCCGGACCCCGCTCGGCGAGGTGCCCAACCCGACCTCCGAGCTGGCCGACACCGTCTTCGAGGTCCAGGACGCCACCGGCCTGGACGGCGATCCCCACGACACCGTCGGCCACGACGCCGGGCGGGCCCTGGAGCGCGGCGGCCACCGGGCGGGCGAGGCCGTGGAGGAGACCGCGGTCACGGTGCTGCCGCACACCCTGGAGTCGGTCTACGGGCTGCGCGAGCAGGTGGACCTGCCCCGGGTCGACCAGGTCGCCCAGCTGCCGGACACCTCGCGGCTCCACGACGTCGCCAAGCTGCCCGACACCTCCGACCTGTCCTCGGTGACCGGCGGCAACAGCCTGGCGCTGGACGGCGCCGAGGCCCCCGTCCTGGAGGACGCCCTGGGCCTGGGCGGCCCCTCCACCATCCACCAGTCCGCGCCCGCGTCGCCCGGCCTGGGCGAGCTGGCCGACGCCCTCGCGAGCGGCTCCGAGAGCGGCGACCTCAGGGCCGCCGAGCTCCAGCCCCTGAACGTGGAGGGCCCCCTGGCCGAGTCCGAGGTGCCCCGCCTCTCCGGCACCGGCGTGCCCGTGGTCGACGACGCGGTGGACTCCGTCGTGCCGCAGCTCGCCGACGCCGGGGTGCCCGGGGTCGCCGAGGGCGTCAACACCGAGACCGCCGAGGACCTGGTGGCCGCGCTGAGCCGGGGCACGGACCTGCTGAACGACGTGGACACCAGCGACCTGCTGTCCGTCGAGGGCGGCACCGTCCCGCAGGAGACCCCCGCGGGCATGACGCAGCACCCGACCTTCGTGGACCTGCCCGGTTCCGAGGCCCTGCCCGTCGTGAGCTAGGGCGCGTTCGGTGGATGCTGCCCGTCGCGCAGCAGGGTACGTGTCCGCCGAGCACGCCCTGACCCGCGACCCCGCCCAGTCGGCGGGTGCGGCGGGGC
>ANAW01000016.1:1529-37416 GCA_000340945.1 Nocardiopsis synnemataformans DSM 44143
GGCACCTGAACGGAATCCCACCGCGACACCGGCGCGGCCTCCCCGCACGGCGGGACTGAGAGAACGGCGACGGCGCCGCCCCACCCGGGCGGCGCCGTCGTCGGTCCTTCGGTCCCTCGACCGTTCCGGGCGTCCCCGTGGACACCCGCGGTAGGTCAGCCCGAGCGCTCGACCACGTAGTCGCACAGCGCCTCGAAGGCGCCCCTGGCCGAGCTCTCGGGCAGGGTCGCCAGCTCCGCACGCGCCTTGTCGGCCCAGCCGCGCAGGGTGGCCTCGGCCTCGGCCATCGCCGGGTGCACCCGCAGCAGCGCCAGCGCCTCCTCGGCCTCCTCGTCCCCCAGCGGGCGGCCCAGCAGCGACTTGAGCCGCTCGTCCGCCGCGTCCTGGGACCGGAGCGCGTAGAACATCGGCAGGGTCAGCACGCCCTCGCGCAGGTCGGTGCCCGGGGTCTTGCCCGAGTCCGTGCTCTCGCTCGCCACGTCCAGCAGGTCGTCGGCGAGCTGGAAGGCCATCCCCAGCGCGTCGCACGCCCGCGTGACCGTCCCGATCGTCTCGGGGTCGACCTTGCCGAACATGCCGCCGAACTCCGCCGACGACGCGATCAGGGACGCCGTCTTGTCGCTGATCACCCGCAGGTAGTGGTCCAGCGGGTCGGTGCCCTCCTGCGGACCGGAGGTCTCCAGGATCTGCCCCTGCACCAGGCGCCCGAACGTGGTCGCCTGGAGCCGGACCGCCTCGGTGCCCAGGTCGGCGAGCATCTCCGAGGCGCGGGCGAACACGTAGTCGCCGGTCAGGATGGCGACGCTGTTGCCCCAGCGCTGGTTGGCGCTGGGCTCCCCGCGCCGCAGCTCCGCCTCGTCCATGACGTCGTCGTGGTAGAGCGTGGCCACGTGGGTCAGCTCCACCACGGCCGCGGCCGGGATGAGGTCGGGCACGGACGGGTCCCCGAAGTGCGCGGCCAGCAGCACCAGGGTCGCGCGGAAGCGCTTGCCCCCGGCCGCCAGCAGGTGGGACGCGGCCTCGGTCAGCAGGGGGTCGCTCGACGCGACCGACTCCCGCAGCAGGTCCTCGACCTTCTCCAGGTTGTCCTGGACCTCCCGGGCAAGGGCATCGTCGACTCTCGGCAGAGCGAGAAACCCGCTCGGGACAGCACCGCTCACCGTACAGCTCCACCTGTCGAACGGCACGGAGGTGACCCCGGGTGAGGGGGCCGCCGCGTGCTCAGCACATGAACATGATCCGACTTGCCACGGTATCCGACCCGGAATGAACAGCCAAAGCCACACCCGGGTACGGAACCGGCAGGTGACGAATCCCAGGTCAGACCAGGTAATTGGTCACTCTGCCGGTCACTTGGGGTCAGCGTTCGCGCCCGCCCCTGATCCCGCGCCCGTACCCGCCGGTCAGCGCACGTCCACGACCGCCGGTCACTCCGCGCCTCCGGCGGATCCGGCCTCCGTGGACGCCTGGTCCACCATCACCGAGGTCGGAGCCTGGTCGGCGTCGACCGAGGGCAGCAGGTTGTCGAGCACCGCGCCCGGGTACACGCCGAGCAGCAGCGTCGCCGCCACCCCGATCGCGATGACCCCGCCCGTGGCCGCGCCCGCGCGCACCACCGTGGGTCCCTCGCCCTCCGGGTCCCGGAAGAAGACCACCACGATGATCCGCACGTAGAAGAACGCGGTCACCGCGCTGCTCAGCACACCCACCACGACCAGCGGAACGGCACCGGCCGCCACCGCCGCCTCGAACACCGCGAACTTGCCGATGAAGCCGCTCGTGAGCGGGATCCCGGCGAACGCCAGCAGGAACAGCGCCAGCGCCCCGGCCAGCACCGGCGAGCGGCGGCCCAGCCCCGCCCACCGGTCCAGGTCGCCCAGCTCCTGGCCGCCGTCCTTGGTCCGCACCAGCGTCACCACGGCGAACGCGCCCAGCGTGGTGAACCCGTAGGCCGCCAGGTAGAACATGGCGCCCGCGAGCCCGTCCGTGCTGCCCGCCACGACCGCGGTCAGGATGAACCCGGCGTGCACCACCGACGAGTAGGCCAGCAGCCGCTTGACGTCGCGCTGGGTCACCGCGATGACCGCGGCCACGACCATCGTCAGGACGGCCACGACCCACAGCATCGGCTCCCAGGTCTGGGCCGAGCCCCCGAAGGGCACGAAGAACACCCGCAGCAGGGCGCCGAACGCGGCGACCAGCGTGCAGGAGGCCATCAGCGCCGTGATCGGGGTCGGCGCGCCCTGGTACACGTCCGGCTTCCAGTTGTGGAAGGGCACCGCGCCGACCTTGAACAGCAGGCCGACCGCCACCAGGCCGATGCCCATGAGCAGCAGCGGCTCGCCGTCGCCGCCCTGGAAGACGTCCGCGCCGCCCGCCTCGACGGCCGCGCGGATCTCGCCGAAGTTCACCGAGCCCGCGTAGCCGTAGACCATGGCGGCGCCGAACAGGAAGAACGCCGAGGAGAACGCGCCCAGCAGGAAGTACTTGACCGCGGCCTCCTGCGAGAACAGGCGGCGGCGCCGGGCCAGCCCGCACAGCAGGTACAGCGGCAGGCTCATGACCTCCAGCGCGATGAACATCGTCAGGAAGTCGTTCGAGGCCGGGAACATCAGCATCCCCAGCACCGCGAACATCACCAGCGGGTACACCTCGGTGTGCTGGGAGCCCGCCATGATGTGCGCGCGCTCCTCCTCGCTCCCGGGCACCGTCGCCGCCTGCGCGGCGAACGCGTCGCGCCCGTCCCGGCGCTCGGAGATCAGCAGCAGGCTCACCAGCGCCAGCACGGTGATGGTGCCCTGGAAGAAGATCACCGTCCGGTCCACCGCCAGCGCCCCGGCGCCGACCGTCACCCCCGGCGCGTCCTCGGGCAGCGAGCCCACCTGGAGCACCAGCAGGACGAACGCGGCCAGCAGCGCGAGCGCCGCGAGGCCGATCTGGATGGCGCGGCGCCGCCCCTGGGGGACGAACGCCTCGAACAGCACGCCCAGCACACCGGCGGCGAACACCGTGATCAGCGGCGCGAGCAGCCACCAGTCCATCTGCGGCGGTGCCTCGGTGATGACGGGAAGGTCCATGTGGGGGATCACTCCGCGTCTCCTTCCTCTTCCTGGGCGCCCGCGGCGCCCCCGGTCCCGCTGTCAGTGCCCGCGCCGACCTCCACGGTGCGCTCCACCGCGGGGTTGATCACGTCCAGCACCGGCTGCGGGTACAGGCCGAGCAGGAGGATGAGCGCGAGCAGCGGGGCCACCGCCCACGTCTCCCGCGCGGACAGGTCGCGCAGGCCGGTCAGGTCCTCCCGGGTGGGTCCGTTCATGGTGCGCTGGTACATCCACAGGATGTAGAGCGCGGCCAGGACCACGCCGACCGCCGCGACGATCGCGGGGGCCGGGCTGAACGCGTACACGCCGACGAACACCAGGAACTCGCTGACGAACGGCGCCAGCCCCGGCAGCGCCAGACCGGCCAGGCCCGTCACCAGGAAGACCCCGGCCAGCCTGGGCGCGATCCGCTGCACGCCGCCGTAGTCGCTGATGAGCGCGGAGCCGCGGCGGGCGATCAGGAAGCCCACGACCAGGAACAGCGCCCCGGTCGCGAACCCGTGGTTGACCATGTACAGGGCGGCCCCGGCCTGCCCCTGCGCGGTCAGGGCGAAGATGCCCAGGGTGATGAAGCCGAAGTGGGAGACCGACGTGTACGCCACCAGGCGCATCATGTCGTTCTGCCCGATGGCCAGGATCGCGCCGTAGATGATGCTCACCAGGCTCAGCGCCACCACCGGCCACACGAACCAGGACACGGCGGCCGGGAACAGCTCCAGGCAGTAGCGCAGCATCCCGTAGGTGCCGACCTTGTCCAGCACGCCGACCAGCAGCACGGCGGTGCCCGGGCGCGAGGCGCCCGCCGCCGAGGGCAGCCAGGTGTGCACGGGCCACATCGGCGCCTTGATCGCGAACGCGACGAAGAAGCCGAGGAAGAGCCAGCGGGCCGTGGCCGGATCCACGGCGGCCAGGGCGCTGCCCTCGCCGACCAGGTCGCTCCACAGGAACGTGCCGCCGACGACGTACACGCCGATCACCGCGACCAGCATGACCAGGCCGCCGGCGAGGCTGTAGAGCAGGAACTTGACCGCGGCCCGTGCCCGGTCGTCGCCGCGCCCGTAGCGCCCGATCATGAAGTAGACCGGGATGAGCATGGCCTCGAAGAACACGTAGAACAGGAAGACGTCGGTGGCGGCGAAGACGCCGATCATCATCGCTTCCAGGACCAGGATGAGCGCGAAGTACCCGCGCCCCCCGTCCTCGCGGTCGTCGTGCTCGCGCCAGGCGGCCAGGACCACCAGCGGCACCAGCACGGCCGACATCAGGACCAGCGCCAGGGCGATGCCGTCCACGCCCACGGCGTAGCTGACGCCGAAGCGCGGGATCCAGGGATAGACCTCCTCGAACTGGAGGGCCCCCGCCCGGGAGGTGTCGAACTGGAGGGCCATGGCCCCCAGCACGAGCAGGGTGGCGAGCGAGAAGCCCAGCGTGAGCCGCTTGGCGGTCTCGGCCTGGGCCCCGCCCTTGGCGGCGGGCCGCACGGCCGTCGCCGTGGCGGTTGAGCCTCCCGAGGAGGCGGTGGCGGACGAGGCGGCCGAGGCCGCGGCCGTCCGCTCCGTGGCGGCCTTGGCGGTGCGCGGCAGCGCCCAGACCAGGACCGCGCCGACCGCGGGGAGCGCGATCGCGATGGTGAGCCAGGGGATCATGTCAGAACCTCACAGCCAGCGTCGCGGCGACGATGACGGCGCCGAAGAGCATGGTGAGTGCGTACGTGCGGGCGAACCCGGTCTGGACCCGGCCCAACCCGCTGGAGGAGTCGCGCACCCCGGCGCCCAGCCCGTTGACCGCACCGTCGATGACCTTGTCCTCGATGACGAGCAGGGCCCGGGTGAGCTGCTGGCCGGGCCGCATGAGCAGGCCCTCGTTGATCTCGTTGCCGTACAGCTCGCGGCTGGCGGCGACGGTGACGGGGTTGCCCCGGGGCGCGGTGCGCTCCACCGGCCTGCGCAGGTACACCGCCCAGGCGGCGGCCACGCCCAGGACCATGACGCCCAGGGCGGCCAGTCCGTAGGGCGCGGTGAACGCGTGCACGACGTCGAAGTGGTGCGGGTGGGCCCCGGTGGCCGGGGCCAGGAAGCCCGCGAACCGGTCGCCGAGTGTGAGGAAGGCGCCCAACGCGACCGACCCGACGGCCAGCACCACCATGGGGGCGGTCATGCTGACCGGCGACTCGTGCGGGTGCACCCCCTCGTCCCACCGCTTCTTTCCGAGGAAGGTCATGAAGACCATCCGCGACATGTAGAAGGCGGTGAGCCCCGCGCCGACGATGACGGCGGTCCCGAGCACCATGCCCTGGGTGCCGCCCACGCCGAAGGCCGCGGAGATGATGCTCTCCTTCGTCCACCAGCCCGACAGCAGCGGGAAGCCGATGATGGCCAGGTAGCCGAGGCCGAAGGTGACGAAGGTGACCGGCATGACCCGGGCCAGCCCGCCGTAGCGGCGCATGTCCACGCCGTCGTTCATGGCGTGCATGACCGATCCGGCGCCCAGGAACAGCCCGGCCTTGAAGAAGCCGTGGGTGACCAGGTGGGCGATGGCGGCCACGTAGCCGACCGGGCCGAGCCCGGCGGCCAGGACCATCATGCCGATCTGGCTCATCGTGGACCCGGCCAGGGACTTCTTGATGTCGTCCTTGGCCGAGGCGATGATCCCGCCCGCCAGCATCGTCGCGGCGCCCACGACCGTGACCACGGTCTGGGCCACCGGGGCGCCCTCGAAGATGGGTCCGGCGCGCACGATGAGGTACACGCCCGCGGTGACCATGGTGGCCGCGTGGATGAGCGCGGACACCGGGGTCGGGCCCTCCATGGCGTCGAGCAGCCACGCCTGGAGCGGCAGCTGCGCGGACTTGCCGCAGGCGCCCAGGAGCAGCAGCAGCCCGATCGCGAGCAGCACGCCGTCGCTCGCGCCCGGGACGGCCGCGAACACGTCGCTGAAGCTGACCGCGCCCAGCACCGCGAACATGATCATGATCGCGATGAGCAGGCCCATGTCGCCGACGCGGTTGATGAGGAACGCCTTCTT
Organism: Nocardiopsis synnemataformans DSM 44143; assembly: GCA_000340945.1. GTDB lineage: Bacteria > Actinomycetota > Actinomycetes > Streptosporangiales > Streptosporangiaceae > Nocardiopsis > Nocardiopsis synnemataformans. The sequence continues at coordinate 7,655 of ANAW01000016.1, forward strand.
GGCGGCCACCGCGGCGGAGGGCTTGTACTGCCAGAACCCGATGAGCAGGTAGGACGCCAGGCCCACACCCTCCCAGCCGAGGAAGAGCAGCACGAAGTTGTCCGCGAGCACCAGCACGAGCATGGCGGCCACGAACAGGTTGAGGTAGGCGAAGAAGCGCCGCCTGCCCGGGTCCTCGGCCATGTAACCGACGGAGTAGATGTGGATGAGCGACCCCACGAAGGTGATCAGCAGGACGAAGCTGATCGAGAGGGGGTCGACGAGCAGGTCCACCCCGGCGGAGAACTCGCCGGCGGAGAACCACTCGTAGACGGGGACGGAGACGCTGCGCGCGTCGGCCGCCCTGCCGAGCAGGTCGAACAGGACGAGGAGCGCCCAGGCGAAGGAGGCGACCGGCAGCGCCGTGGCCAGCCAGTGCCCCCACTTGTCGGTGCGCCTGCCGCCGAGCAGCAGGATCGCCGCGCCCGCGAGCGGCAGGGCGATGAGCAGCCATGCGCCCGACAGCACGGCGCTGTCGGCCGCGGTCGCCACCACGGGTTCGGCGGCGAGGTACGCGTGAGATGTCACAGCCACGTCGCCTTCTAGTGCTTGAGCAGGTTGGCGTCATCCAGCGACGCCGACCTGCGGGTTCGGAAGATCTGCATGATGATCGCGAGGCCCACGACCACCTCGGCGGCGGCGACGACCATCACGAAGAAGGCGATGACCTGCCCCTCGATGTCCCCGTGCATCCGGGCGAACGCGACGAACGCCAGGTTGCAGGCGTTGAGCATCAGCTCCACGCACATGAAGACGATGATCGCGTTGCGCCGGACCAGGACGCCGACGGCGCCGATGGTGAACAGCAGCGCCGCGAGGACGATGTAGTTCATCGGGTCCACGAGGACTCGACCTCCTGCCCGTTGCCGTTGCCGTCGCGCGGTCCGTCCGCGTCGTCTGGACCGCCGGAGCCCCCGGCTCCGCCGGGGCCGTCGCCCCCGTCCGCGTCGCCCTCGACCCGCGTTCCGGTCTCCACCCGGCCCCCGGGCTCCTCCGCGGCGGGCCGGGCCCGGTCGTCGGCGGCCGGCTCGGCCGTCTTGGAACCTGCCGAGGCCGAGGCGCCGCCGGGCAGCGCCGCCTGGCCGGTGCGCACGGTCTCGGGCACCCGGGACTGGTACTCGGGGTCGCGCGCGGTCAGGACGGGGTTGAGCGAGAGCTGGGAGACCGAGCCGTCCGGCAGCAGCGCGGGCATGTCGATCGCGTTGTGCCGGGCGTAGGTGCCCGGTCCCGGCAGCGGGGTCGGGTGGTCGCCGCGGATGCGGTCCTCGGCGATCTCCCGCTGGGTGCGGCGCTTCTTGGTGCGGGCGGTGTGCGCCAGGACCATCGCGCCCAGGACCGCGGTGATGAGCAGCGCGCCGGTGGCCTCGAAGGCGATCACGTAGCGCAGCAGCAGCTCGCCCGCGATCCACGGGATGGTGCCCCCGGCCGCCGCGGCGCCCTCGGTGAGGCCGACCGGGTCGCCCACGGCGATGCGGGTGATGCCGGTGGCCAGGGCGCCGACGAAGGCCAGGGCGACGACGGCCGTCATGACGCGCTGTCCGCTGATGGTCTCCACCAGGGAGTCGGCCGAGCTGACGCCGATGAGCATCAGCACGAACAGGAACAGCATGAGGACGGCGCCGGTGTAGACGACGATCTGCACGACCATGAGGAAGGGCGCCGCGTTGATGCCGTAGAACACGGCCAGGCCGAGCATGGTCAGCGCCATGGACATCGCCGAGTGCACGGCCTTGCGGGAGAAGACCACGCCCAGGGCGCCGAGGAGGACCACGGCGCCCAGGATCCAGAACGCGGTCGCCTCGCCGCCGCCGATCGGCGCGGCCAGGTACAGCGGCTGGTCGAGCGGCACGGGAGGATTGGTGAGCGGGTTCAACGGACCGCCTCCGGAGTCTCGGGCGCCTCGTGCCCGTCCTGCGAGCCGTGCTGGCCGCGCCCGGTGGCGTAGTAGTCCTGCTCGGTCTCGCCCAGGCGCATGGGGTGGGGCGGCTGCTCCATGCCCTCGCGCAGCGGGGCCAGCAGCTGCTCCTTGGTCCAGATCAGGCTCTGCCTGCTGTCGTCGGCCAGCTCGTACTCGTTGGTCATCGTCAGGGCGCGCGTGGGGCAGGCCTCCACGCACAGCCCGCACAGGATGCACCGCAGGTAGTTGATCTGGTAGACCCGGCCGTAGCGCTCGCCGGGCGAGTACCTGGCGTCGTCGTAGTTGTCACCGGCCTCCACGTAGATGGCGTCGGCCGGACAGGCCCAGGCGCACAGTTCGCACCCGATGCACTTCTCCAGGCCGTCGGCCCACCTGTTCAGCTGGTGCCGTCCGTGGAAGCGCGGCGCCGTGGGGCGCTTGACCTCCGGGTACTCGACGGTGGGCACCTTCTTGAACATCGTGTGGAAGGTGACACCGAAACCCTTGACGGGGTTGAGCCACTCAAGCACCGGTAACCTCCTCACCCTTCTTGTTGCGGTCGGCGGCGGCCGGGGCCGTCCGCGGCGGTTCGGCGAGCACGCTGCTGCCGTAGTGCGGTGCGGCGTTCGGCGGAACCGGGAAGCCGCCGAAGGCGGGGTCCCGGTGCGCCCGTCGGGCGTTCTCCGCGCGCTGGCGGGCCTCCTCGGCGCGCTCGCGGCGCGCGTGGCGCAGCCAGGCGGCGAAGGCTGCCACGGTCGCGGCGGTGAAGGCGGCGACCACCACGCCGACGACCAGCGGGGAGGCGCCGTCCAGGACGAGCATCCGCACGACGGCGACGGCGGTGATCCACACCAGCTGGATCGGGATGAGCACCTTCCAGCCCAGCTTCATGAGCTGGTCGTAGCGCACCCGGGGCAGGCTGCCGCGCGCCCAGATGAACAGGAACATCACGCAGACGAACTTGAGCAGCCACCACAGGGCGGGCCACCAGCCCTCGTTGGCGCCCGGCAGGATCGCCGTGATCCCGGGCGGGGCGAGCCAGCCGCCGAGGAAGAGCGTGACGGACACGGCGGCGACCGTGCACATGTTCACGTACTCCGCGAGGAAGAACATCGTGAACTTCATGGACCCGTACTCGGTCATGAAGCCGCCGACGATCTCGCCCTCGCCCTCGGCCAGGTCGAAGGGCAGCCGGTTGGTCTCGCCGACCATCGTCACCAGGTAGATGAGGAAGGACGGCAGGAGCAGCACGGCGAACCACAGCCCGCGCTGGGACTCGACGATCCCCGAGGTGGTCAGGGTCCCGGACATGATGAAGACCGCGACGAAGGACAGGCCCATCGCGATCTCGTAGCTGATCACCTGCGCGGAGGCGCGCAGGCCGCCGAGCAGGGCGTAAGGCGACTGGGAGGCCCAGCCGCCGAGCACGAACCCGTAGACCCCCAGCGCGGCGGTGGCCAGGACCACCAGGGCCGCGACGGGCAGGTCGGTGAGCTGGAGCGGGGTGACGACCCCGAACAGGTTCACCTCGGGCCCGATCGGGATGACCGAGAAGGCGATGAAGGCGGGCACGGCCGCGATCACCGGCGCGGCGATGTAGACGAACCGGTCCACCCCGCGCGGGATCAGGTCCTCCTTGAGGGAGAGCTTGATGCCGTCGAAGAGCGACTGGAGCAGGCCGAAGGGGCCCATCCGGTTGGGCCCGTGGCGCTGCTGCATCCGGCCCATGACCTTGCGGTCGGCCATGATCATCATCAGCACGCAGAGCATGAGGAAGACGAAGATCGCCAGCGCCTTGATGGTGGTGATCCACCAGGGGTCGCCGCCGAAGGCGCTCAGCGTCTCCTCGGAGGCCAGGTGGGCGGTTACCCGCGGATCGAGAGCGGCGGGGGTCACTGCTGCCTCCCGTTGGTGCTGGCGGACCCGTTGCTGCCGGCTCCGTTGGTGGTGGACGCGGCCAGCAGGACGGTCTGTCCGGCGCCGCCGCCCAGGTCGCGGGGCACGTCGCACCCGTCGGCGTTGGCCGGGAGCCAGACGACCCGGTCGGCGATGTCGGTGACGATCACCGGCACGGAGACCGAGCCGCGTGCGCCGGTGACGTGGAGCGTCCCGCCGTCGGGGACGCCGACCTCGTCGGCCGTGGCCTGGGACAGGTAGGCGCGCGCCTGCCGGGCGGTCCCGGCGAGGTAGGGCTCTCCGTCCTCCATGCGGCCGGTGCCGAGCAGCTGGCGCCAGGTGGACAGCAGGGCCTGGCCGGGCTCGGGCCGCACGACGTCGACGGGCCGCACCCGCGGCCCGTCCGCGCGCTCGCCGGTCCACAGGCCCAGCTCCATCAGCTCGCCGTAGGCGGACGCGGCGTCGGGCAGGCCCAGGTGCACGTCCATCTGGTCGGCGATCGCGGAGAGCACCCGCAGGTCGGACAGCGCGCCGGGCACCCTGAGCGCGTCGCCGAAGGGCCGGTGGCGGCCCTCCCAGTTGACGAAGGTGCCGGACTTCTCGGCGACGGCGGCCACCGGCAGCACCACGTCGGCGCGGTCGGTGACGTCGCTGGCGCGCAGTTCGAGGCTGACGACGAACGGCACCCGGGCCAGGGCCGCGCGGGCGGCGTCGGGGTCGGGCAGGTCGTCCAGCTCCACCCCGGCGACCACCAGGGCGTCCAGCTCCCCGGCCGCGGCCGCCGCCAGGATGGCGGCGGTGTCGCGTCCGGGGGCCTCGGGCAGGGAGCCCGTGTTCCAGACCCGGGCGACCTCGGCGCGGGCGGAGGGGTCGGTGACCGGTCGGCCTCCGGGCAGCAGGCCCGGCAGCGCTCCGGCGTCGACGGCCCCGCGCTCCCCGGCGCGGCGCGGCACCCACACCAGGCGGGCGCCGGTCCGCTCGGCCAGGGCCGCGGCGGCGGTCAGGGCGCCGGGCACGGCGGCCAGGCGCTCGCCCGCCAGGATGACCGCGCCCTCCTCGTTCAGGGCGGCCACGACGCCGGGGTCGTCGGTGTCCAGGGCGTTGAGGACGCGGGCCTCGTCGCCGGGCACGGCCCTGACCAGGGTTCCCCTGGTCTTGGTCAGGCCCAGGCTGGCGTGGGAGCCGACCGAGTAGACCTTGAGGCCGCGCTTGCGCACGCCCTTGCGCAGCCGCAGGAAGACCAGGGGCGACTCGTCCTCGGGCTCGAACCCGGCCAGCAGGACCGCGGGCGCCTTCTCCAGGGCGGTGAAGTCCACGCCGACCGGGGTCCCGGCCACGTGGGCGGCCAGGAAGTCGGCCTCCTCGGGCGAGTGCGCGCGGGCGCGGGCGTCCACGTCGTTGGTGCGCAGGGCCACGCGGGCGAACTTGGCGTAGGCGTAGGCGTCCTCGTAGGTGAGGCGGCCCCCGGTCAGGACGCCGACCCGGCCGCGCGCGGCGGCCAGGCCCTGAGCGGCGAGGCCGATGGCCTCGGACCAGGAGGCGAACTCCAGGGCCCGGGACTCCTCGTCGCGCACCAGCGGGCGGGACAGGCGGTCGGACTGGGTGGTGTAGCTGAACGCCCACCGGCCCTTGTCGCAGTTCCACTCCTCGTTGACCTGCGGGTCGTCCCCGGCCAGACGGCGCATGACCTTGCCGCGCCGGTGGTCGGTGCGCTGGGCGCACCCGTCGGCGCAGTGCTCGCACACGCTGGGCGTGGACACCAGGTCGAAGGGGCGCGACCGGAACCGGTAGGCGGAGCCGGTGAGCGCGCCGACCGGGCAGATCTGCACGGTGTTGCCGGAGAAGTAGGACTGGAAGGGCTCGCCCTCGGCGATGCCGACCTGCTCGTCGGCGCCGCGCTCCATCAGCTCGATGAGCGGGTCGCCCGCGACCTGCGCGGCGAACCGGGTGCAGCGGGCGCACTGCACGCAGCGCTCCCGGTCCAGCAGCACCCCGGTGGACAGCGCGATCGGCTTGGGGAAGGTCCGCTTGACGTCGGTGAAGCGGGTCTCGCCCCGCCCGGTGGACATGGCCTGGTTCTGGAGGGGGCACTCGCCGCCCTTGTCGCAGACCGGGCAGTCCAGCGGGTGGTTGATGAGCAGGAACTCCATGATCCCGCGCTGGGCCTTCTCCGCCACCGGGGAGGTCAGGTGGGTGTTGACCACCATGCCCTCCATGACGGTGATGGTGCAGGAGGCCTGCGGCTTGGGCATGCCGCGCCCGTTGCCCATGTCGGGGATCTCGACCAGGCACTGGCGGCAGGCCCCGACCGGGTCCAGCAGCGGGTGGTCGCAGAACCTCGGGATCTGGATGCCGAGGAGTTCGGCGGCCCGGATCAGGAGGGTCCCCTTGGGCACCTGGACCTGGAACCCGTCGATGGTGACGGTGACGAGGTCCTCGGGCGGCGGTGCGGGCGCGGCTCCGCCGGAGGAGTTGGAGGTGACGGTCACTGGTGTCCTCCCGTCGTGGTCGGCCGGTCGCCCCAGAGGGTGGCCCGGGAGTGGTCGAAGGGGCAGCCGCCCCGCTCCACGTGGTCGATGTACTCCTGGCGGAAGTACTTGATCGAGGAGGTGACCGGGCTGGTCGCGCCGTCGCCGAGGGCGCAGAAGGAGCGGCCGAGCAGGTTGTCGCAGATGTCCAGGAGCTTGTCGAGGTCGGCCTCGGTGCCCTGCCCGTTCTCCAGCCGGTCCAGGACCTGGACCATCCAGAAGTTGCCCTCGCGGCAGGGCGTGCACTTGCCGCAGGACTCGTGGGCGTAGAAGGCGATCCAGCGGCCGACGGCCTTCACCACGCAGGTGGTCTCGTCGAAGATCTGGAGTGCGCGGGTGCCGAGCATGGACCCGGCGGCGCCCACCGACTCGAAGTCGAGCGGGGTGTCCAGGTGCTCCTCGGTGAAGATCGGCGTGGAGGAGCCGCCGGGCGTCCAGAACTTGAGCCGGCGCCCGGGCCGCATCCCGCCCGACATGTCGAGCAGCTCGCGCAGGGTCACGCCCAGCGGGGCCTCGTACTGGCCGGGGTTGGCCACGTGCCCGGACAGGGAGAAGAAGCCGAACCCGGCGGACTTCTCGGTGCCCATGGACGTGAACCAGTCGGCGCCGTTGGCCACGATGCTCGGCACGCTGGCGATGGACTCGACGTTGTTGACCACGGTCGGCGAGGCGTAGAGCCCGGCGACCGCGGGGAAGGGCGGCTTGAGCCGGGGCTGGCCCCGGTAGCCCTCCAGGGAGTCCAGCAGCGCGGTCTCCTCGCCGCAGATGTAGGCGCCCGCCCCGGCGTGGACGACGACGTCGAGGTCGAAGCCGGTGCCCAGGACGTCCCTGCCGAGCAGCCCGGCCTCGTAGGCCTCGGCGACGGCCCGGCGCAGGCGCCGGATGACGTGCACGACCTCGCCGCGCACGTAGATGAAGGCCTGGCTGGACTTGATCGCGTACGCCGCGATCGCCACCCCCTCCACCAGCACGTGCGGGTTGGCGAGCATGAGCGGGATGTCCTTGCAGGTGCCCGGCTCGGACTCGTCGGCGTTGACGACGAGGTAGCGCGGGTTGGGGTTGTCCGCGGGCAGGAAGCCCCACTTCATCCCCGTGGGGAACCCGGCGCCGCCGCGGCCGCGCAGGCCGGACTTCTTGACCAGGTCCACGATGGCGTCGGGCTCCATGGCCAGCGCCTTGCGCAGCGCGTCGTAGCCGCCGGTGGCCCGGTAGCCCTCCAGGGTGAAGGAGTCGGGGCGGTCCCAGTCGCGCGACAGGATCGGGGTCAGGGTGGTCACTTGGCGTCCTCCTCACCCTGTTCACGGGGCGGAAGGTTGTCGGGGTCGGGCGCGGTCCAGCCGCGCTCCCGGGCCAGCTTCAGCCCGGCCAGGGAGGGCGCGGCGGCCTGGACGCCCTCGCCCGCGCGGCCGTCGTCGAACCCGGCCAGCACCCGGGAGGCCTGCTTCCAGGTGCACAGGCTGGCGGGGCCGCGCGTGGGAGCGACGTCCTTGCCCAGGCGCAGGTCGTCCACGAGCTGCCTGGCCGTGTCGGGGGTCTGGTTGTCGAAGAACTCCCAGTTGACCATCACGACCGGCGCGAAGTCGCAGGCCGCGTTGCACTCGAGGTGCTCCAGCGTGACCCTGCCGTCCTCGGTGGTCTCCTTGTTGCCGACCCCCAGGTGGTCCTTGAGGCTCTGGAAGATCTCGTCGCCGCCCATCACCGCGCACAGGGTGTTGGTGCACACGCCCACCTGGTAGTCGCCGCCGGGGCGGCGGCGGTACATGGTGTAGAACGTGGCGACCGCGTTGACCTCGGCGAGGGTGATGCCGAGCTGGTCGGCGCAGAAGCGCATCCCGGCCTTGCTGACGTGCCCCTCCTCGGCCTGCACCAGGTGCAGCAGCGGCAGCAGAGCCGACCGCGGCCGCGGGTAGCGGCCGATGATCTCCTTGGCGTCCGGCTCCAGCCGTGCGGTGACCTCGGCGGAGAAGGCCTCTCTCGGCTCGGCCGCCCCCGCGGTCTCTGTGGTCTCGTGCTCGCTCACCGGTCCACGCCTCCCATCACCGGGTCGATACTGGCCACGGCGGCGATGACGTCCGCCACCGTTCCCCCCTCGCACATGGCCGCGACGGCCTGGAGGTGGGTGAACGAGGGGTCGCGGAAGTGCACGCGGTGGGGACGGGTGCTCCCGTCGCTGACCGCGTAGCAGCCGAGTTCGCCCTTGGCGCTCTCGACGGCCGCGTAGGCCTGGCCCGCGGGGACCCGGAAGCCCTCGGTGACCAGCTTGAAGTGGTGGATGAGCGCCTCCATGGAGCCGCTCATGATGTGCGCGATGTGGTCGGGCGAGTTGCCCAGGCCGTCGGGCCCCAGCGCCAGCTTGGCGGGCCAGCCGATCTTGGCGTCCTGGATCATCACCGGGCCGGGCTGGAGCTTGTCCAGGCACTGCTCGATGATCTTCAGGCTCTCGTCCATCTCGGCCATGCGCACCCGGTAGCGGGCGTAGACGTCGCCGCCGTCGGAGACCGGGACGTCGAACTCGTAGCCCTCGTAGCCGCAGTAGGGCTTGGCCTTGCGCAGGTCCCAGGCCAGGCCGGAGGCCCGCAGCAGCGGGCCGGTGACGCCGAGCGCCATGCAGCCGGGCAGGTTGAGGTGGGCCACGTCCTGCGTGCGGGCGAGGTAGACGGGGTTCTCGTCCAGGAGCTTGCGCATGACGGCGATGCGCTTGGGCATCTCCTTGAGCAGCTCGCGGACCTTGCCGACCGCGCCGGGCGGCAGGTCCTGGGCCACGCCGCCGGGGCGGACGTAGGCGTGGTTCATCCTCAGGCCGGTGACCAGCTCGAAGATGTCCAGGATCATCTCGCGCTCACGGAAGCCGTTGGTCATGACCGTGGTCGCGCCCAGCTCCATGCCGAAGGTCGCCATCGCCACGAAGTGCGAGGCCATCCGGTTGAGCTCCATCATCATCACGCGGATGACGTCGGCCCGCGCGGGGATGCGGTCCTGGATGCCGAGCAGCTTCTCGACCGCCAGGCAGTACGCCGTCTCGTTGAACAGCGGCGTCAGGTAGTCCATGCGGGTCACGAACGTGGTGCCCTGCGTCCACGTCCGGTACTCCATGTTCTTCTCGATACCGGTGTGCAGGTAGCCGATACCGACGCGCGCCTCGGTGCAGGTCTCACCGTCGAGGGTGAGGATGAGCCGGAGGACGCCGTGCGTGGAGGGGTGCTGGGGTCCCATGTTGACGACGAGGCGTTCGGCCCTGGTGGCCTGCGCCTTCTCGATGACGTCGTCCCAGTCCCCGCCGGAGGCGTCGATGTAGTCCTCGGTGACGGTCATGCCGGGCCTCCCTTCGTGGCGGAGTGCGTGGGGTTGGCGGGGCTCACTTGTAGGACCTCCGCTCGTCCGGCGGGGGCACGGTGGCCCCCCGGTACTCGACCGGGATGCCGCCCAGCGGGTAGTCCTTGCGCTGGGGGTGGCCGTGCCAGTCGTCGGGCATCTGGATGCGGGTCAGCGCCGGGTGGCCGTCGAAGACGATCCCGAAGAAGTCCCAGGCCTCGCGCTCGTGCCAGTCGTTGGTCGGGTAGACCGACACGATCGAGGGCACGTGCGGGTCGGCGTCGGGACAGGTGGTGGCGACGCGGATCTCGCTGTTGTGGGTGATCGAGCGGAAGTGGTAGACCGCGTGCAGCTCCCGGCCGGTGTCGTCGGGGAAGTGCACGCCCGCCACGCCCGTGCACAGCTCGTAGCGCAGGGCCGGGTCGTCGCGCAGCAGGAGGGCCAGCCTCGGGAGCGCCTCGCGGCGCGTGTGGAAGGTCAGTTCGCCGTGCGCGACCTCGACCCGCTCGACCGCTGCCGCGTCCTCGCCCAGGGCGGCCTCCAGGTCGTCGGCCACCCGGTCGAAGTCGGCGGTGCGCGGGTCCTCGGGGTCGGTGAAGGGGCGCTGGCTCCGCGCGGGAGCGCTCCCCCGCACCCGCAGGCCTCCGAAGCCGGAGGTGTCGCCGCTGGTCGTGGCGCCGAACATCCCGGTGCGCCGGATCGGCGCGGCCAGCCGCTCGCGGCCCAGCTTGTCGGGGAGGTTCGCCGCTTCCTCGTCGCGTTCGCGTTCGTTCTCGGTGCTCATGTCAGTCCTTGCTCACCAGCGGCAGCGAACGGCGGAGCATCCGCTCCTCGTTCTCGGTGATCTCCTGCTCCCGGTGGGCGCCGAGCTTGGTGTTCTGCACCTTGTCGTGCAGCTTGAGCACGGCGTCCAGGAGCATCTCCGGCCGCGGCGGGCAGCCGGGCAGGTACATGTCGACGGGGACGATGTGGTCCACGCCCTGGACGATCGCGTAGTTGTTGAACATGCCGCCGCTGGAGGCGCACACGCCCATCGCGATGACCCACTTGGGCTCGGGCATCTGGTCGTAGATCTGGCGCAGGACGGGGGCCATCTTCTGGCTCACCCGCCCGGCGACGATCATCAGGTCGGCCTGGCGCGGGGTGGCGCCGAACTTCTCCATGCCGAACCGGGCCAGGTCGTAGTGCGGGCCGCCGACGGACATCATCTCGATGGCGCAGCAGGCCAGACCGAACGTGGCGGGCCACATGGAGCTCTTGCGGGCCAGGCCCACGACCTGCTCGACGGTCGTGAGCATGATGCCGCTGGGCAGTTTCTCCTCGAGTCCCATCAGCTGTGGTCCTCCTCCGGGCTGGGCTGCGGGGTGTGCTCTGTGGTCGGTGCGGTCAGTCCCATTCGAGGCCTCCGCGGCGCCACTCGTAGGCGTAGGCGATGGAGACGTTCACCAGGAAGAGGACGATCGCGACCAGTCCGAACCAGCCCAGGGCGTCGAAGTGCACGGCCCAGGGGATGAGGAAGATGATCTCGATGTCGAAGACGATGAACATCATGGCCGTCATGTAGTACTTGACGGTGAATCGGCCGCCGCCCGCGGGCTGCGGCGTGGGCTCGATGCCGCACTCGTAGGCCTGCATCTTGGCGCGGTTGTAGCGCTTGGGGCCCAGGACCGCGCCGGCGACCATCGACACCACGACGAACGCGGCGCCGATCCCGCCGAGCACGAAGATCGGTGTGTACAGCTCCACGCTCACCCTCCTCCTGGCTGCTGGGCACGCCCGCGCGGCGTGCCGGGAGCGCTTGTGATTGCTTTCACTTGTGCGGGCTCATCTCCGGTCGTCCCGTGTGTCCTGTTGTGGAGCCGGGCTCGACCGCCCGGTGAGTTGTGTGTCCGGCTGGGCCGGTGCCCCGTGTCCGGGGGTCTCGGTGCCGCGGCGCCCGGCTGGCGGCGCTCGGGCGGCTCCGGCCCTCCTCGGAGGCGGTGTCCCGTCCGGGCGGGTCCGGGCGCGGGCGCCCGGACCCGCCCGTCAGGCCGCGGGGGCGATGCGGGACAGGCCGTTGATGACCCTGTCCATGGCGTCTCCCTGCGTGGGCTCGGTGAGGTTGGCCAGCATCTTCAGCGCGAACTTCATGAGGGTGCGCTGGCGCAGGCCGTACCTGGTCGCGTACTTCATGAACTCGGGCTGGCCGATGACCTTCACGAAGTAGCGGCCGAGCGTGTAGTAGCCGCCGTAGGTGTCGGCGAGCACGTCCGGGTAGCGCAGCAGGGCCCGCTCGCGGGTCTGCTGGGTGGGCCTGCCGTGCGCCTGCACGATCACGTCGGCGGCGATGTTCCCGGCCTCCATGGCGTAGGCGATGCCCTCGCCGTTGAAGGGGTTGACCATGCCGCCCGCGTCGCCGACGAGCATGAGGCCGCGGGAGTAGTGCGGCACCCGGTTGAAGCCCATGGGCAGCGCGGCTCCGCGGATGCCGCCCTTCTGGTTCTCCTCGGTGAAGCCCCACTCCTCGGGCATGGAGTCGGTCCAGCGGCGCAGGAGCTTGCGGTAGTCCACGTCCTGGAAGGAGGCGGTGGAGTTGAGGATGCCCAGGCCGACGTTGCTGGTGCCGTCGCCGACGCCGAAGACCCAGCCGTAGCCGGGCAGGAGGACGTCCTTGTCGCCGCTGCGGTCCCACAGCTCCAGCCAGGACTCCAGGTAGTCGTCCTCGTGGCGGGGGCTCTCGAAGTAGGTGCGCACGGCCACGCCCATGGGGCGGTCGTCGCGCTTGCGGATGCCCATGGCCACGGAGAGCCGGGAGGAGTTGCCGTCGGCGGCCACGACCAGCGGCGCCCGGAAGGTAACGGGCTCGCGGTCGGCGTCCTTGGCCCGGACGCCGACGATGCGGTTGCTGCGCTCGTCCATGAGGGGGCCGGTGACGGTGGTGCGCTCCAGGAGCTTGGCCCCGGCGGCCACCGCGCGGTTGACCAGGATCTGGTCGAAGTCGTAACGGGTGCGCACGAGGCCGAAACCCGGGTAGGCGGCCAGGTCGGGCCAGGGCAGTTCCAGGCGCACGCCCGCGCCGACGATGCGCAGGCCGTGGTTCCTGATCCACCCGGGGTCGTCGAAGGTGACGCCCATGGCGGTGAGCTGCTTCACCGCCCGGGGGGTGAGCCCGTCTCCGCAGACCTTCTCCCTCGGGAAGGAGGTCTTCTCCAGGAGCAGGACGTCCAGTCCTGCCTGGGCCAGGTAGTAGGCGGTGGTGGAGCCGGAGGGACCTGCGCCGACCACGATCACGTCGGCGTCGTACTCGGTCCGCTCCCGGCCTCGGGGAGAGGAGGTGGCTGTCTCGCTCACGGGTGGGTCCTCGACTGCTCGCGCGGATGCACCGTGGCGGGCCTGCCTGCGGGATGGACCCGCTCACGGGGGGAGTTGTATGGGTGCTGTGGGGAGTCCGTTATGTCCGACATAGAGGCATGTGTCCTATACCTCCTAGACTTGTGAAGCACTTCACAAGCCTCTTTTCGGCAGTCTAGACCCTCCCGGAGTCCGAGGCGAGTCCCCGGGGGGTATTCAGACGGCCTGCTATCAAAGGGGATATAGGCCCCAGAAGGCTTCACACGCCCCGAACGTCGTGACTCTCCGTCAGAGCCCCAGATCAGAATGGTGAGCACCGCATCAGGCGCCACACGGGCAACACGAAAACCCCGAGGAGCGGAGTGCTCCTCGGGGTTACGGAATCCTTATGCCTGATGTGCTCCGGCCGCGCACGGCCCTCGGGGGGAGGCCTCGCGGGGGTCGGGGACCCGCAGGGGGCCCGTGGGGGCCCCAGGAGGTCGGGGACTCGCAGAGGTTTCGGCGGCGCGGGAGGGGGCGCCCTTCTCAACGTGATCTTGTACTTATAGCGAGGTTCGGCGGTCGAGACTCGCTATAAGTACAAGATCACCGCAGGTGGGACCCCGTGTTTCCCACCGGTCACACTTGCGGTCGGGCCGCTACTTGTCGCGGAAACCGCGGTGCAGGGCGACGATCCCCGTCGACAGGTTGCGCCAGGCCACCCGCGACCAGCCCGCGCCCTGGAGGCGGCGCGCCAGCTCGGGCTGCTTGGGCCAGGCCATGATCGACTCGGACAGGTAGTCGTAGGACTCGCCGCGGCCGGACACCGCGCCCGCGATCCTGGGCAGGGCGCCCATGAGGTAGGTGGCGTAGAGCCGGTCCACGAACTCGACCGGGATGTGGCTGAACTCGCAGATGACCAGCCGCCCGCCGACCTTGGTGACCCGCCGCAGCTCGCGCAGCGCCTGGTCGACGTCGTTGACGTTGCGCAGTCCGAAGGAGATCGTGACCGCGTCGAAGGTCTCGTCGGCGAAGGGCAGGTGCAGGGCGTCGCCCGCCACGAAGGTCACGCCGCCCCGGGAGGCTCCCCCGCGCCGCCGCACGCCGGTGCGGAGCATGCCGAGGGAGAAGTCGCAGGCCACCACGCGGGCGCCCTTCCTGACGAAGGACTCCGAGGAGGTGCCCGTGCCCGCTGCCAGGTCCAGGACGAGTTCGCCGCTGTAGGCGTCGACCGCGTTGACCGCGGCCCTGCGCCAGATGCGGTCCTGGCCCAGCGAGATGACGTCGTTGACGAGGTCGTACCTGTCGGCGATGCCGTCGAACATCGCCGCGACGTCCTGGGGCTTCTTGTCGAGTTTGGCGCGGGTCATGGGCACAAGACTAAGGGTGCGGCCCGAGCACCCCGACCCCGCGGGCCCGTACGAAGCGGACATGCACCTGCGAAGTGGACAACCCCTGGGCAGACCCGCCCTCCGCACGCGAGAATAGGGTGTGCACAAGGTTTTCCGAACCACCTCGGGCCGTGGGACGTCACACAGGACGGACACGGCCCGGCCGAGAGGGGGAGTACATGAAGTTCGATCTGGTGGAACCGAGCGACGAACAGGCCATCGTCGACGAGGAACAGCCCGAGGCCCCCGGCGAGGGCTCCGCCCGCGGCGTCCACCCCAGGCTCGTCATGGCCTCCGCGCGGATGCGCTCCCGGGTCCGGGACGACCTCGCCACCCTGCACGCGTCCCTGGGCATGCTCAACGAGCAGATCCAGGCCGTCCAGCACCGGGAGGGTTCCGCGACCGCGGACGCGGACGCGGCGCCGCCCGCGAACTTCCGCGCGGGCGCCTTCTCGCGCCCCAGCGACTCCTGAAGCCCCCTGAAGCCCCGGAGAGGAGAGGGTCCCGATGTCCAAGTGGAACATCCAGCCCGGCGACGTGGGCGCCGTGCTGACCAGCGTCGCCGGGCACATCGGTGAGGAGGGCGGCAGCGACGGCCTCGTCGGCGCCATGACCTCCGCCGAGAGCCTGATCACGGCCATCAACGAGGAGGCGAACAGCTCGCCCGTCAGCGTCGCGCTGGGCGAGTTCGCCGAGCACAACTTCGGGCTCATGGGCGACATGGCCGGGCTGACCGTGAGCGCCGTGACCGGGGCCAGCGAGGCCACCACGCACTACTTCAACGGCAACCTGGACATGGCCGCCGAGGCGCAGGCCAACGCGGGCGTGGTCCCCGAGCCCGAGCCGCCCCAGCAGTACGGGCCCCACGCGCCCGTGTAGCGGGCCACGCGCCCGCGCGGCGGGTCCCGTGTCCGCCGCCTCCCCCGCCCCCGACTCCGTTTCCCCCTCTCCCGCGGTCCCCCGGCCCCGAGGACCCCCACAGCGTTCCTTCCCCCAGCTCCCAGACGGAGGCGTCCCCTTGACCGAGATGTGCACGCCCGCGGGCGGCCTGATCAACCCCGGAGCCTTCCCCGTTCCCACCGCCAGCCCCGCGACGCTGGAGAGGCAGGCGGGGGACCTGCGGCGCGAGGGCGCCGCGGTGGCCGGGATCGGCGGCGACATCAAGAGCGCCTGGGCGGGCCTGTCCTCCTGCTACTCCGCGCCCGAGGCCGAGACCCTGTACGCGGTGGTCGACCCGGTCGCGACCGACGGCGACAAGGTGGAGACCTCCTTCGACAAGGCCGCGAGCGCGCTGGAGACCTTCGCCGAGGCCGTCCGGGACATCAAGGGCAAGTGGTCCACGCTCAAGACCGACTCCTACGCCTTCCTCAACTCCATCGAGGGCGACGACGACTGGCGCGAGGCCGACGGGTTCGTCGACAGCCTGCTGGGCCGGGAGAGCGACAAGGTCGGGGAGCACCAGGCGCTGCTCGACCGCGCGGACGCGCTGCGGCGGGAGTACGAGGAGGCCGAGCGCGCCTGCGCCAACGCCATCAACGCCGACATCCCCGACCGCACCAGCTTCGTCGCGGGCGACGGCGACGGGGAGTCCGCGCCGGGCGAGTTCGAGCACGGCTACGACGGCTACCTCGGCGACGTCGCCATGGCCTGGGGCGGTCCCATGGAGACCGACCACGGCTGGTGGGTCGACGCGGGGGCCGCGGTGGGCGACTTCTTCGTGGGGATCGCCGAGGACGTCGGCGGGGTCACCGGGATGTACAGCTCCGAGGGCTGGTTCGAGATGTCCTGGGGCGACGCCATGTGGGAGTACCACGAAGGCAACCTCCAGTCGCTGGGCTCGCTGGTGGGCATGTACGACTCCGAGAGCGACGGCTGGGGCTGGTCGGGCTGGGACACCGTCGGCAACGCCTGGAAGGACGCCGCGCACGCGGTGGTGCCGTGGGAGGAGTGGGGCGAGCGGCCCGGCTACGTCATCGGGACCGCCCTGCTCAACATCGGCGCGACCGTGGGCGGCGCCCTCCTGACCGCGACCGGCGTGGGCGCGGTCGTGGGCGTGCCGCTGATGGCCTGGCGCGGTTCGGCCATGCTCAACAGGATGGGCGGGGACGGGCCGAGCGCCCCCGACGTGGACGTGCCGGACATGAGCAGGATCAACCTGAGCCTGCCCCGGTTCGGCAACGTCTCCCTGGCCGACCTGAGGATCGACCTGGGCCAGCTCCGGGAGAGCGCTTTCAGTCCCGCCCGGCTGTCGGAGATGCAGAACCTGCTGAGCAGGTTCACCGGCGGGGACTTCTTCGGCGGTGGGGGCGACCCGGGCGGTTCCGGCAACGGCTCCGGCGGCGACGGGAACGGGAACGGCTCCGAGGGCTCCAACGCCCAGCGCGTCGCCAACCACCACGGCGACGAGGAGGGCGACCCCGCCAACACCCGCCCCGCCGTGAACCCGACCACGCGCCAGCTCGACGACAGCCAGGAGCTCCTGGAGCTGCTGACCTCCCGCCCGGACTCCGCCGAGCTGGGCGACCTCGGGCGCAGGGTCCTCGGCGAGCAGGGCGGCGACACCGACGCGTCGCGGCCCGGCCGCCCCGGGCAGTCCGAGCTGGAGGACCTGGACCCGTCCCTGGAGGCGGTGTTCAACGACATGAACGCGCACGCCTCGGACTACCCGGCGTGGGAGGCCGGACAGACCCCGAGCGGCCCGGACTCGGGCAGGGTGCCCGCCCTCGTCGGCGGCGGGGACAACGACACGTTCGAGGGCAGCCAGGACGTCCCGAACCCGCCGTCGTACGACCGGGTGGACCTCACCGGCACCGGCGACGGTTCCCAGCGCTTCCCGGACGACCACCGCGACGCGGACACCGGCAACGGCGGCCCGCAGATGCGGGACCGCACGCCCACGGTCACCAACAGCACCGGCGGCAACGGTGGTGACTCGCTGGACACCGGCGGGAACTCCCGTGGCGGCACGGACGTCCTGAACGGGAACACTGTCAGCGGAGACCTGGGAGGCACGTCCACCAGCGGCCGTACTCCCACAGGCCCGGTCAACGGCCCTTCCGGTTCCTTGGGCACGGATTCCGGCAATGGTGGAGACGGGACCGAAGGGACCGCCTCCTCTCCGAAACCGGTCACCGTGGAACAGAAGTTCGACGAGAACGGGAAACCGATCCCGTCGGAGACCGACAAGCTGATGCCGAAGCCCAACAAGAGGTTCGGCGACGGCGTGCAGTTGGACCCGCACACCAGCTACCGGGTCAACGACACCAACGGCGACCACCGCGGCACGTTCATCACCGACGGGGACGGCAGGATCAAGGAGATCCACACCGACTCGGACCGCACCTCCTCCAAGCATCCCGAACTCCTGCGGCCCAGGCCGAACGTCGAGTACCACGTCGACGGAAAGGTGTACCGCACTGACGCCCGTATGAGGACGGTGTACGTCGAAGGCGACCTGACCTCAGACAGCCACGTTCGTAACAACCGCGAACAGTCAAATGTGAACCGCATGGGCAGGGAGTACTACGAGGAACTGAACAAGCAGCTCAGGCAGGACTTCGCGGACCACCCCGAGAACTACCCGGGGCGCACGGAAGCTCCCCAGTACGAGGCCATGCAGTGGAATGGCGGCCACCTGATCGGGTCCATGGAGTTCGGCGGCTTCGGTGAGCGCCTCAACCAGACGCCGATGCTGGAGCACGTGAACCAGAGCCGCACCGACTACCCGGGTATCAACGGAAGCTTCAGAAACCTGGAGACATCCTGGGAGGCCCTGCTCGACGGCGACCTGAGCAAGATCGAGGACATGGACGACGGTCCGGCGTGGCGTCGTACGCTCGACGATTGGCAGGACCTGCTCGACCAGGGACCGAACCCGCCCTCCATCCACGTGAAGATCAGAAACGTCTTTGACCCTTCGATGGAGACCTTCGAACTCAAGAGGCCCAGGTCGACCAAGGTCCTTGCTCCGCCACCGTCTGAGATCATCGTCGAGTGGACGGTGAACGGCCAGGTCCAGCGCCAGTTGGTCTACCCGAACGTCCCCCCGCTCAAATAGACACCGCGAGGAAGAACATTGTTGCCCCAAAAAGGACATCTCGACTTCACTGGCCAGCAGGAGATCCTGACGGAGATCGGCCGGGAGATCCTGGGTTCCGTTCCGGACACGTGGACGGAGATCGTCTACTCGGTGTACGCGATCGTGAGCTATCGCGAGGAGGAGATGCTCGTACGCCACGGGGACGGCACACCGGAGAGGACGAGTATCCCGGCGGGGGTCGCTCCTCGGATCTCTGGGCTGCGCGCGGGCATGTACCAGGAGGACAAGGGAGCGTGGTTCTCCATGCGGTACACCATCACCCGTCCGGGAAAGTTCACGACGGAGTTCGACTACGACAACGAGCCGGAGTTCCTCTTCCGGCCCAGTGACGACAACTACGTGCAGGAACTGCGCCACTTCCCCCGCTCCGAGGAGAACGTACCGGAATGGCTCGCTGAGAAGGTCCGCGGCGCTGGCGGGGACTCCGCGTAGACGGCGACCGGTGGCGGTGCCAGCCCTCTCGGGCACCGGCTTCGCCACCGATGCGCGACATGGCGGGAGCGTGGTGACACATCCAGCGTTCGGTTCTCACCGTCGCCCTCACGCACGGACACCATGACAACCACGGAACCGGAATCACGATTTTCGAGCCTTATGCCAGGAAAGGTGCCCCCAGCCCGGAGGAGCAGCAGAACGAACTCCTCCAGAGAATCGGCATTCTCATCCTTGATGAGCTGGGAGATGACTGGCATGAGATCGCGGTGAGGTACTCCGCCCTCTCCACCACCTCAACCACCTCAACCACCTCAACCACCAGGACGAGGATCAAGAGCGCGGACGGAGAGACCAGGAAGGGCGACATTCCGCTTGAGGCGTCATCCCTTTTCAACGAACTCCGCACGGGCATGTACGAGGACGGCAAGGGCACCTGGTACATAGCCGACTACACCATCACGAAGCCGGGAAGATTCTCGGTGGACTTCGACTACGACAGCGAGCCCGTATTCGCCTTCCAAGTCGATCCACGAACCTACTACGAGGACGTCGAGTGCTTTCCCCGTTCGTTCGAGAACCTTCCTGAGTGGCTCAGGGAGAAACTCCCCGAGGCGCTCGAGATGATCAAGCGGGAGGAGAACGGCTGACACGGCCCCGTGTCGGTCGGAGGACGGGGCCGCGATCGGCATGGAGTCGATGGTCCGCCCGCGGTTTTCCCGCGCTCTCACCCGGCCTCGCTCGGCGGGCGCGACCGGGGGACCCGCGTGGTGCGGCTGCCGTCGGCGGGCAGCGGGCACGGGTGGCGCATCGGACGGATCGAGGACCACGCGCACCCGGCGACCGGGCAGCTCCAGTACCCGCCAGCGGCCCCCGCCACCTCGCGCTCCACCTCCCGCAACCGTTCCACCAGCCCCGCCGGGGACGGAGCGCCCTGCCACGGCACCGCCTCCGGCCCCAGGTAGAAGGCCACGTAGGCCCGCATCGACGGGCTCCACATGACCGTCCACAGCCGCCCGCAACGCCGGTCGAGCACGCGCGCGGCCTCGTACCGGTCCAGGTCGTCGGCGTGGTTCCAGCCCACCTCCGCCGCCCTCACGGCCGCGTGCGCGGCCGGTCCAGCTCGAACCACACAGTGGTGCGGCCCCCGTCGTGGAGGGTCCCCCACCGGCTGGACTCCGTGGCCACCATGCGCAGGCCCCACCCGCCCACGCCGCCGCTGGCCTCCCCCGCGCCGCCTGTACCCCTGCCGCCGCTGGCCTCACCCACGCCGCCGCCCGCGCCGCCTGTACCCCTGCCGCCTGCCTCGCCCGCCCCGTCCGACACGACCGGCACGACCGACACACCCACGCCGTCCGGCACGAGCGGCACGACCGACACACCCACGCCGTCCGGCACGAGCGGCGCGTCCGGCACGAGCGGCATGACCGGCGCATCCACCCCGTCCGGCACACTCGCCCTCTCCGACACGACCGACACGACCGGCACGACCGGGCGCAGGTGCGGCGAGGAGGCGCCCGCGTCGCGCGGCCCCTGGTCGATGACCTTGATCTGGACCCGGCCGGGGAACCGGTTCACGATCACGGTGACCTCACCGCCCGCCTCCCCGCTGCGCGAGTGGGCGATGGCGTTGTTGAACAGTTCGCTGGCCAGGGTCAGGGCCGTGTCCGTGAGCGGGTCCGGCAGCACCGCGCCCAGACGCCTGCGCAGCACCCGCGCCTGGTCGGGAACCCCCGGCAACCTCAGCGCGTGGTTCAGGTGATGCTGCGATACCCGGCCCAGCACGATCGGCGCCCGCGCCTCGGGGTCGACCACCCGCCGTGGCAGAGGGTCGGGATGACGATTAATGCCGCTTTTACCAGGATTGATACGAATCACTGCGCCCACCTGAATTCCCTTTCCCGCCACCGCTCCCACCGCGGCGCGTGGCACCACCATGAACAACGGCCGTTCGGGCGCGCCAGGAATATCACCGAAGGGTCACACTTCGTCATTCCCCGCACTATCGCGTCGTGCCGACCACTTGGATTGGTGCTGTCGGTGATAGCCCGGACATGGGAGTCGTAGTGAGTCGCAAGGTGGATCCCAAGCGCAAGCGCCTGGGCAAGAAGGTCAGCAGCGTGCGCGACGCGGCGGGGATGACGCAGACCCAGGTGTCGCAGGCGTTGCGGGTGGTGCAGTCGACCGTGTCGTCCTGGGAGTGCGGCAAGCGCAGGCTGCCCGTCGAACAGGCCGAGAGGCTGGACGAGCTGTTCGGCTCCTCCGGTGCGATAAAGCAGGCCTGGAACACCGCGAACGCGCCCGACGCACTACCGCCCTGGTACACCGAGGTCGGCCAGTTGGAGCGCGAGGCGATCGAGCTGCGCGAGTACCAGCCGGTGATCTTCCCCGGCCTGGTGCAGTGCGAGTCCTACACCAAGGGCCTGCTCGCCGACAGTGCTCCGTGGTTCTCCGCGAAGGAGATCGGGCAGATGGTCACCCTGCGGATGGAGCGGCAGGAAGTCCTGAAGGGCGAGAGCTCACCACTGGTGTCGGTCGTGCTTGAGGAGGCGGTGCTCCGCCGCCGCGTGAGGGGCGGCCGGAAGGTCCTGAGCGAGCAGATCGCGCAGGTCCTGGCCCTGATCGACGAGGAGAGGATCCGTGTCCAGGTGATCCCCGCCGGCACCGAGTGCCACGCGGGCGGTTCCGGCCCGTTCTGCCTCTACACCTTCCCCGACAGGCCCACGATCGCCTCAGCGGAGCACATGAAGGGCGAAGCACTCATGGATGACATGATGCAGGTGCAGCACTGCGCGATGCTCTTCGGCGTTCTCCAGTCGGAGGCGATGTCGCCTCGTGCGAGTCGGGATCTGATCAGGAAGGTCAAGGAAGAACTCGATGACGAAGCGTGAACCCCACTGGCACACGAGCAGCTACAGCGGCGCTGAAGGCCGTTGCGTTGAGGTAGCCGAGGGACAGGCGGTCCTGGTCCGCGACACCCAGAACCGCGAACTCGGCCACATCGACTACACCCCCGAAGCCTGGGCATCATTCCTGCGCGGGGTGGCCACCCACCGCGCGTGAACCCACACGGCAGGGGGAGACACGGTGAACGTCTGGCACACGAGCAGCTACAGCGGCGCTTCGGGTAGCTGCGTTGAGGTAGCCGAGGGACAGTTGGTCCTAGTCCGCGACACCCAGAACCGCGAACTCGGCCACATCGACTACACCCCCGAAGCCTGGGCATCATTCCTGCACTGCACCACCCTCACAAACTCCTGAAATTAGGACATAACAACGGCCGACCAGAATTCTGGTCGGCCGTTTCCTCATTTCCCCCAACATTACTCCCCAGTATTTTGGCATTCCACCCCCACCACCCCTTACCCTCTCTCTCGAACACACAACTCAAATGACCCCGCGACGGAAACAACCGTCCGGGGCCGTGGCCAGCAACTTCCATCCCTTTAGCAACAAGGACTGCTAGCATGCGCCAGTTTAGCGCTGCCCTTCTCAGCCGTGCCCTCGGCCCGCTGATCGCCTTCTTCGCCTCCCCGTGCGGACGCCACTCCGCGGTGGCCGGTCGCCGCCGCCGCTCCACCCGCGTCCGCCGCTACGTCCCCGAGGCCCCGCCCGTCTCCGCCTCCGCCCTCGCTGCGCCACGTCTGACGTCCGCGCGCGAGGTCATCCCGGCCGAGGACGTGGCCCTGGTCCGCCCCTACTTCGCCGCCCACGAGCGCCTGACCGCCTCCGCGTCCCGCGTCCCCGCGCCCCAGAGTTCCGAACCCGCTTCCGAGACGGACGAGGTCCGGCGAGCGTTCGCCCTCGTCCAGGAACGCGCCGCCGCCCTGCTCCAGCAGTGGCGAGACGACCCCGGCGGCGACCTGCTCGGCGAACCCGCGCCCCGCTTCGGCGTCGTCCGACCCACCACACTCGACGCGCCCGTCCGTCCCGCCCGCTTCACCGAGTGGGAAGAACTCACCGCCCTCACCCGGATCTGGATCGAGCGGCGCCAGGGGGTTCCGGCATGAGCACTTCCGACCTCGACACCGCCGTCCGCCGCGCCCTCGTCCACTGGGAGCACCGCGTCTACCCCGGTTCGCTGTCCCGGCTCTCCGATGTCCGCGCCGATCTGGCCCGCGACCTGTCCGGCTTCGATCCCGACCTGGTCGACACGCTCACCCTGGTCACCAGCGAGCTGTTCGCCAACTGCTGCAAGTACACCGATTCGGGTCGGTCCGAGGGCGAGGTCCTGCGCGCGCTGTCGATGCCCGATCCGACCACCCTGCGCGTGGGCCTGTCCGACTGCGGCGGCGGGGGCGGTGTTCCGGCCGTTCCGCACCAGCGCACGGCCGACGAGTGGGACTGGGCGGAGGGCCAGCGCGGCCTGCTCCTGGTCGAGAACCTGTCCGCCGCCTGGGGCCACTACCGCCTCGCGCCCTGGGCCGACCTGGGCACACACGTGTGGGCCACCTTCCCAGTGGACCTCGTCGCCGTGCCACCCGGTCTGCGCTCCTTCGTGTTCACCCGCTGACCACGCCGGGCGGACGGGAGCCCGCACCCCGTCCGCCCGGCTACCGGCCCCAGGGAACGGTCGGCTGGAGCACGGCCTCGCTCAGGGCCTCGGTGCGCAGGTGGGTGATCCTCTGGTACTCCGGATCGGCGACCATGCGGCTGAACGCCTCCCGGCTGGGGTAGCGCACGAGCAGCACCGCGTCCCAGGCCTGCCCTTCGTCGGCCACCAGGGGCGACACGCCGTCACCGGCGTAGAGCAGTTCGGCCCCGTACCGCTTCAGGAACCCGCCCGCCCGCCGTGAGTACTCCTCGTACGAGGGGCGGCCGTCCGGCTTGAACCGGAGCAGGTTGAGCATGACGACCGGGCCGCCGGGGCTCTCATCCACCAGGCGTGCGAGATCCGATCCCGAGGGGTCGACTGCCATCGGTGCCTCCTTGGCATCGTCTTCCGTGTCACGAGTGGCAGAAGTCTAGGTGCGCCGCACCCTTCTTGCATACCGTCCGGTTGGTATCTCATGCGCGCGCCGCAGCCGGAGACCGCAGCGGCCCCGGCTCCAGCCGTGGGACGCCATGGCCCCTGGCCGGTGCGGTCCGCGTGCGATCATCGCGTTGTGTCAGAGAACGAGGAGGTCCGGGAGCTCCTGGACCGCGCGGCCGCGTGGCGCCGGGCGATCGTCGCGAACGACGCCGAGGCCATCGGCCGGTTCGTGTCCGAGGACTGGGTGCTCGTGGACCAGTCCGGCGTGGGGACGCGTGAGGGGTTCCTGTCGCTGGTGGCCTCCGGCGCGCTGACGCACAGCGCGATGCGGCCGGTCGAGGGAACCGAGCGGGCGCGCGTCCACGGCGACCTGGCCGTACTCACCGCGAGGGTGGTGAACACGGCGCGCTTCGGCGGCCGGGAGTTCCACTCCGACGAGTGGACCACCGACGTCTACCACCGCACGCCGCACGGCTGGCTCTGCGTGCACTCCCACACGACCCCCGCCGAGGACTGACCCGGCCGTGCGGCCCACCGCGTTCCACCGTCAGTGCCGAAAGCCGGAGCCTCCTGATCACATTGGAAACCGACAAACAACAGCTCCCGGAAGCTCAGGAAGCGGGATCTCGACATCGGTCACCCTGAACGAGTCGGTATCGTGCTCGGGCTCGTGAAGGCGTGCGTACGCCACCTCGCCGCGAGGCGTGGCCACTTTCCACAGGCTGGGGATGTTCTCCGTGGGCGGGAAAAGAACAGCGGTCGCGAGCGCACGGGTCAGATCCAGGGACAGCTGCTCCTCGCTCGGCGGTGACGGCACTTCATCGGCCACGAAGACACTCAAGCCCCATGAGAGGTCCCCGTTCCGCGGCGAGTAGTCAGTAAGCACCTTCGCGTCCCATCCGCGCGTCTCCTGGTCGTCCTCGTGCCCCACGTCGACCTCCTCCAAGGAGACACCGAACGCTCCGGCCAGGGTCTCCTTCAACCGGTCCGGGTCAACGTTCCCGACCAGCAACGGGTTGTACAGCACAGACACAGAAGGCAGCCCTACCTCTAGTCATCAGGGCTGCTCTGCTGCTGACGAACCTGGTACTGACGCAACAGCCCCCATCATTCCTCCTAATGCTCAATCAGAGAACGGAGCAGAGCGACAGCCCTTCCGATCACCCCGACCAGCACCCCTCAACAGCCAAGGAAATGAGAGCACGGGAAAGATACCCACACACCCTGGAGCAGCTAATGATCAATCCGGATTGCCCTCGGAGTTCTGAAGCTTCTCCTGTAGCCAGCCTGGAATATTCTCTTCGGAACGAGGGTAGTGCTTTTGCTCAAGAGCGAAGGATTCATCCACCGGAGGGATGTCAAAGTTAGGAGGGTTCTCATAGTCATAGACAACACGGAACCGCCCTGGGCGTTCAATAGTGTATTGAAGCGAGAACCAGTTCCCCTTCCCCCTGATGTACATGCCCACGCGAAGTCTGTCCAACTCGTTCCATACGGAGTCAGGAGGGTCGATCCAGTGGACCTTTCCGCTTCCAACGGTGGCTTCGGTTCCGACTGTGGATATTCCCACGAGGCCACTGTATTTACATCGGATCTCAACCCAGTCTTCTGGAGCACAATCCAAGAGGACCATGCCAATCCTCTTCAGAACTTCTTCCTGCTCCAGGGGTTCCAGTGCTTGCCCTTCGGGCATACCCTCTCTCCTCATTCCATTTGCGGAATATTTGTCAGCCTGACAGGCTGCTGCGGGACACCATCGATAGTGTAGTCGACGCGAATCCTCGCCGGAGTCCGCATGTCAGATTCATATTCCGCCCTGATTCTGACCTCAATTTTAGCCTTGGGCATTCCGGTATTCGGGTCTTTCTCAGTTAACTCCGCCCACCTATCCTCCAGCTTGTAGTAGTTCTTCAGATGGGTATCAGTCGCGTCTTTTGACTGATTAAGCCCTTCCAGCATCGGAATGATATTAAGACGCTCACCGGCCCCAAAGAACTGCGTTCCAATAAAATGCCCGCCATTCCAGTCGGAGTTCTCCGCCCTGAAGGTCCTACCATCGACCGGACTCCCAGAACTCCCCGTGGCTTCGAAATTATCAACGATGACCTCATTTATCTCGGCATACTCTGCCGCACCTTCGTTGCCAATTTTGTTTTGATAAGGATGCCGCCTTTTATTGTCAGAACCCGTGTTTTCCAGGACCCCTTCTACGCTGACTGTTCTCGCCAGTGAATCGGTTTCGTACGTGTATCTACCGTCAACTATATACGTGCAGTCTGGTCGCGGGTTCCTGAGCTCCACGTTCCAGCCAACATACTTCCTACCTGAGGATACCTCGGCGAAAACAACCTTCCCTTCGTTGTCAGTGTAGAAAATCCCCCTCCCTGGAACCTCAAACTTTTTGTTCTTCGGGAGCTCAATCCCCTCACCGAAGACCTTGCTGGCCTTGGGGCGAAGCTCTGGGTAGTTATCCTTGTTAACTTCCTCAGGTTTGTCATTGTTGGGGTAGGTGGGAGTGGGACGGTTACCGGAATTTCCGTTCGAGGAACTCGGTTCAGTACCGTTTTCATCTTTCTGAGTGCCGTCTGTCGGGTCAGAACGAAGGGGAAGGTCACCGGACATGCCGTTCGTGGGTCTGTGACCGCCCTCGGGAACCGGGCGGGAACTGGCGGTGTCCCCTCGGCTGGTGTCGCCGTCGCCGCTGGGTGTGGGTGTGAAACCGGTGTTGGATGTGCCGTCCTGGGGCGTCCGGGGCGGGCCACCGCCGTTGCCCGAATTCGGGTCGTGGGAGGCCGTGATCCCGAAGCCGTCATCACACGGGCCGCCGAAGCCGGAGCCCTGCGGGCCAGCCGGACCCTCCACCGCGTTGGCACCAACCAGTTGGTTCACGCGCAGCCATTCGAGCTGCCGCTCGGCGGGCAGCGCGCGGAACCCCTCCACCATGTCGACGACCTGCTGCGTCGTCCGCTCGACATCCCGCTCGTACTCCCGCTCAATCTCCCTCGCGTCCAGACCGAGGGAAGAGAACAGCCTGTCGTTCGGGGCGGCACCGGAGCCCTCGTCCGCCGTGACGTCCAGCGGCCGGTGGAAGTCCGCGTCGGAGACCTCAGAACTCCGGTCCGCGACGGACTGCTCGTCATCCTCACGGCGGTGCTCGGATTCCAGGAACTCCTCCATCTCCGGCCAGCGCTCAGTGCTCGGCGCGTCGAGATGGTGCGGAGCCCGGGAAGGCCGGTCCTCGTCCCCGCGACGCGGCGGATCGGGCTGGTCCGCCGCGGCCAGCACCTCGGGCTCGTCCTCGCGGCGCGGCCGGTCCGGGTCACCCGAACGGTCGCCACCCGAACGCCCGTTGCCCGGACGACCGTCGTCCGGCGCACCGGAGTCCCCGGTGACCGGGACGCTGACGGGCCGTCCGGAGACAGGGGAACCGGGCTCCGGAACGAAAACGGGCAGGTCCGAACCGCCGCCCCCACCCGGAACGCCGCCGCCCACCGGATCACCCGCCGAGAAGCGCTCGACCATCGCCGACAGGTCCCCGAACCCTGCCCCGAAGCCCTCCGTGGTGTCGGAGAAGTCCCCGCTGATGTCGCTGAACGTCTGCGACAGGCTGAACCCCGGCCGCGCAGCCGCGCCCGGCTCCCACACCACCTCGGGCCGCTCCACCGGGTCGAGGTCGGGCAGGTCCGAACCGCCACGGCCGAGGTTGGCCAGGATCGTCCCGCCCCTGGCCGGGAGGGACACCACGGCCAGCGCCGCGTTACCGGCCCCGGTGTAGACCGTGTACGCGGGCCGGTCCTCCCACTCCCGCCACGGCACGACGTCGTGCGCCACCTCGGTCCAGGCCGCACCCGCGTTGGCCCGCCACGTCTCGCCGGAGCGCTCGCCCGAGTCGAACGGGTTCATCCACCCGTCCTCGCCGTAGAGCCCGGTGAGCGAGCCGAGCCCTTCGAGCGTCTCCTGCTTGTGCGTGACGAAGTTGTCCGTGGCCTCACCGACGCTGTTGGCCCACCCGCTGCCCTCACGCCACAGGCCGGTCCAGGCGACCGCCCCCACGCCCACGTCCCAGAGCATGCCGGGCCCGAAGTTGTCCCACTGGGCCATGAAGGCGTCGGTCGCCCAGTCCGCGGGCCAGGGCTTCTCCGAGTACTCCAGCTGGTGCCAGGTGTCCTCCATCGCCCGCTGCCAGTCGGCGAGGCTGGTGAGGTCGTACGCCACGTCAGGGACGTCGTCCGGGTCCAGGCCGTAGACGATCTCCCCCGCGCCCGGTGCTTCTCCGCTGGCCGCGACGTAGGAGTTGCCGGAACCCGAGACGGCCGAGACGGCGTTGGCACAGGTCCGCTCCGCCTCCTGGAACGTGGCCCAGACCCCGTTCACCTGGAGCTTCAGCCTGCGGTTCTCGGAGTAGTTGAGGGGGTTGTTGCTCCAGTTCTCCTCACCCCTCATCTCCTCGGCGAAGGTCGTGGCCTCGTCCTTGAGCGCGTTGAGGTTGGTCTTGGCGGTCTGCGCCGCGTCGGCGAAGGTGTCCAGCGCGCTGGCGACCGTGGTGACGTCGTCCAGGATGGTTCCGCCCTTGGCCGCCACCGGACCCATCGCGGCGAACAGGGTCTCGGACTCGGGCGCGGTGTAGTGGGGCTGCAACCCCTGCCAGGTGGACTCGATCCCCTCCCCTCCCTCCGCGACCTCGCCCGCGGCCGTGCGCATGGCGGAGACGGCGCTCTGGAGGATCTCCACGGAGGTCCCCGGGATCGGGATGGCCTCGGGAACGATCAGGACCTCGAAGTCCATGTCCAGCGGCTGCTGGTTGCGGGGGTCGGGGACGGGACTCATCACGTCGACGGGAGGCACGTCAGCTCCGGGTGTTGGGGGACGGAACGGGGGTCCGGGGACGGGGGTGGCGTCCGGGGGGCGGTGTCCGGGGAGGGCCGGGGCTCGGGCCGCTCCCCGGAAGGGAAGGGGCGGCCCTCAGGTCACACGGGCGGGTTGAGGGGGTCGAGGGTGTCGATCGAACCGGCGTTGCCCTGCGCCTCGGCGGCCATCTCCTCGTCGCCGAGGAGGTAGGCGTCCACGGCGAGCGCGCACCCCTCCATCGCCGAACCCGCGCGGGCGACCATCTCCTCGGCCATGCCGCCGACGTGCTCCAGGAAGTAGTACAGCTCCGACTCCACGGGCCCGCTGCACGCGGCGGTGGCGGCGCCGAGGATCTCGTCACCGGTGGTGGTCAGCGAACCGTCCAGGGCGTCGCCGCTGCCGTCGCCCACCTGGCCCAGCACGTCGTTGAGCACGACGCCCACCGAGGGCGCGTCGATGTTCCAGCCGCTCATCGGTCCTCCTCGTTCGTCGCGGGGGTGGGGATCACGGCCGCCGGGCCCGAACCTTCTGCCGGGGCCATGGCGGTCCTCGGAGCCGACACGGCCGCCGGTCCCGTGCCTTCTGCCGGGGCCGTGACGTCTGCTGGGCCCTTGTCTCCTGCCGGAACCGGAGCGGTGCTCGGGGCCGAGACCGGCCCGGCCGTCGAAGCCGACACCGCCCCCGACGCCGTAGCGCCTGCCGGAGCCGTGACCGCCTCCCCCGCCGTCTTACCGGCGAAGCGGTCGGCGCGGAAGGTGTCCGGGGGTGCGGGAGCGGGGCCGTGACCGGAACCGGCCAGTTCGCGCTCCGCGCGGACGATGCCCGCC
Organism: Nocardiopsis synnemataformans DSM 44143; assembly: GCA_000340945.1. Lineage (GTDB taxonomy): Bacteria > Actinomycetota > Actinomycetes > Streptosporangiales > Streptosporangiaceae > Nocardiopsis > Nocardiopsis synnemataformans. The sequence continues at coordinate 37,205 of ANAW01000016.1, forward strand.
TCCATCCGGTGGAGCGCGGGCCGGACGGCCTCGATGATCCTGGTCAGACGGGTGCCCAGCTCCTCGCTGCGGTCGCGCATGCGCGCGGCCAGTACTTCGTTCGCGCCGAGGACGGGGGCGGTGGGCACCGCGGGCTCGGCGGAGGACCCGGCCGCGACGCCTGCCGCCGGCTCCGGAGCCTCCAGCGGCTCCGCCGGGTCCACCAGCTCGAA
>ANAW01000017.1:0-39739 GCA_000340945.1 Nocardiopsis synnemataformans DSM 44143
AGCCTCCAGCGGCTCCGCCGGTTCCACCAGCTCGAACTTCACGTGCTCCCCTTCCGTCCCGCGCCTGAGTGCCCATCTCCGCACTGCCCTTTTGTGCGTATTATGCCGGTATCCAACGACAGACAGTGATGCGTTTCTCGCGCAGGATGTCCGTCTCGGTACCGCGTTCCTTGACACGGCGCGGAACGCTCCCCCCAGCCCCCGAGCCTCACCCCCGTCCCCGCTCCCAACCCCCGCCCCGAACCTCACTCCCATCCCCCGCACCCTGACCCCCGACCCCCGACCCCCGACCCCCGACCCGCCAAGGAGAACGGTTGAGCTACGACGTGGTGGCCCTGCTCGCCGCGGAACCCGGCATGCGCGCGATCTCCCGGGCCCTGCGCGAGGCCGGCCCCGAACTGCTGGTGCGCGTGCTGGACAGCGGCAACGTCCTCCAGCTGTGCGACACCGACCGCCGCGTCCTGGCCGCGCTCGAACCCGCCCAGCTGGTCGAGTCTCGCGGCGAGGTCGCCCGGCTGCTCGGCGAGGAGGCCTCCGTGAACCTCCCCGAGACGTGCTGGTGGACCGAGATCCGCGCCCGTCCCGACGAGGCGGGACGCGAGGCCGCCCACCGGCTCGCCGACGCCCTCGCCCTGCGGCTGGGCGGCAGCGTCTGGACCTCGGGCCGCGCCGACTTCTCCCTGTGGGAGGAGGGCGGGCACCCCGCCGTCGAGGCCGCCGCCGAGGAGGCGGTGGTCGTCGCCCAGGACCGCGAGGTCGTCCCCCTCTCCTCATGGATCCTCGACGCGGTGGCCGTCCACGGCGCACAGGGAACGGCGCTCCAACTGCTCACCCCGAGGACCTCCCGGCTCACCTACGCCCTGCGCACCCTGCTCACCCAGCCGCTGGCCCGCTGGGCCGTGCGCGCCGAGGACGGGAGCTGCTTCGACGGCGTCAGCGGCGTCCCGCTGCGCTGGGACCCCGTACACGCCTACGTTCCCGTCCCGCCGGAGGAGGGCGCGCCCGAACCGGCGGAGGGGTTCCTGGACGACTCCCCGACGGGCGCGCACCTGGTCGTGGACCTGTCGGTGCGCCACCGCGAGTCCTTCGCCCCTCCCCTGGGCCGGGCCGTGGAGGTGGTCGCCGAGCACCTGGCCGGGGCGCTGCCCGCCGGGTGGGGCGAGCACGAACCGGCGCTCGCCCCCTGGGAGCGCGAGCGGCTGGTGCGGCTGGCGCGCCACCGCGCGCCGAAGGGGTCGATCCTCCAGTTCTCCGGACCGCACGGGACGGGTCACCCGTTCAGCGGCGGCGTCCGCGTCGGCTGGGACGGGGGTCGGGGCACCGAGCGGATCTCCATGGCCGTCGGCTACGGGGACGAGTCGGCCCAGCCCCTCGACGCGCTGCCCGGCCTGGTGGCGGCTCTCGCTGAGGAGGGCCTGCTGGACGTGCTCCACGTCCGCAGGGCGCGCGGACGCCGCGACGTCACGTACGAACCCCGCTGGCACGGGCTGGCCGTCCCGGTCGGCATGGCCCTGGGCCCGGACGGGGTGCGCCGCACGGGCGTGGAACACGCGCTGGGCGGTCCGCTCCCCGGCACCCTGTTGGGCGGGGAGGGCGCCCCCGCGGTCTGGTACCCCGTGCCCGAGGACGCACCGCGCCGCCTCAGGAGCCGGGCCGTGGCCGCGCAGACGCGGCACCTGGCTGCGGCGCCGTCCGCCTGACCGACGCGTCCGGCCCTCCCCGCGCGAGGGGGCCGGAGTCGGCCGCGCCACTCTGGTTACTCTTTGTGATTTTACGGCGACTCTTTGCGAGAATGCGGTCAGTCCTCCTGCCGGTCACCACGCCGACCCGCACACGGTTCGCATGACCCGCACGACCCGCACGACCAAGGGAGAATCCTCCGTGAAACCCAGCCGCCCGCTGCTCGCCCTGACCATGGGCACGCTGCTCCTGCTCCCCGCGGGGGCCGCGACCGCGGCGCCCGCCGCGCCAGCCGCGCCAGCCGCCGAGGCCGACCACTCCCGCGTGGTCAGCGAACAGCCCGTGCAGTGGACGCCGCACGTCCTGGACGGGGCGGTCAAGGACATCCTGCGCGTCGGCGACACCATCCTCGTCGCCGGAAGCTTCACGCAGGTCAGCGCGACCGAGGGGGGCCGCGCCCACGACCTGCCCCACCTGTTCGCGTTCGAGCACGGCACCGGCCGGATCCTCCACGGGTTCGAACCGGAGCTGGACGGCACCGTCACCACCCTGGCCCCCGGGCCCGACGGGACGGTGATCGCGGGCGGGAACTTCGGCTCGGCCGACGGCGAACCCGCCGACGGGCTGGCCCGGCTGTCGGTGGACGACGGCGACCGGGTGCCGGGGTTCCGCGCGGCCGTCGACGGGGGCCGCGTCCAGCGCGTCGCCAGCGACGGCGGGCACCTGTACGTGGGCGGCAGCTTCTCCGGGGTGAACGGCGTGGAGCAGCCCGCGCTGGTCCGCCTCGACTCCGGGTCCGGCGAGGTGGACACCGGCTTCACGCCCACCGTGTCCGACGTGCGCCAGGGCGTGCTGAAGGTCCAGGAGCTGGCGCTGAGCCCGGACGGGCGGCGGCTGGTCGTCAACGGGTCCTTCACCAAGGTCGACGGTGAGGACCGCGCCCAGATCGCCATGATCGACACCGCGAGCGGCTCGGTCACCCCGTGGTCCACGTCGGCCTACGAGGCGCCCTGCGACTACGAGAAGCTGCACACCTACATGCGGCGGATGGCCTTCTCCCCGGACGGGTCCTACTTCGCGGTGGTGACGGCGGGCGGCCCGTACGTCAGGCCGGGCCTGTGCAAGTCCGTCGCGCGCTTCGAGAACACCGACGCCCCGGGTTCGGAGCCCACCTGGAGCAACAAGACCGGCGGCGACTCGCTGTACTCGGTGGAGATCACGTCGGCGGCGGTGTACGTGGGCGGGCACCAGCGCTGGATGGACAACGCCGAGGGCGCGCTCAACCCGGGCCCCGGATCGGTGGCGCGCGAGGGTATCGCGGCCGTGGACCCCGAGAGCGGCAAGGCCCTGCCGTGGAACCCCGGCCGGGCGCGCGGCCACGGCGTGGAGGCGATGCTCGCCACCTCCGACGGGCTGTACGTGGGCAGCGACACCGAGCGCCTCGCCGACGAGTACCACGCCCGGCTGGGGATGTTCCCGCTCTCCTGAACCGGGGAGGTCAGGACACGGGGGCGTCCCTGCGGCGCCCCCGGCGTCCGCCGGGCACCGGCGTGTCCACGCCCTTGAGGAGCTGGTGGACGCGCTGGTGGGAGAGGTCGACGACGTCGGCCATGGCCCGCTGGGTGACGCCCTCCCCCCGCATGGTCTCCAGGACACGGGCGCGGGCCCGGTCGCGCTCGGTCTGGGACCGCCGGAACTCCTCCTCCGCCACGAGGTACTGGATGACGTCCTCGGTCACGTCCTCGCCGCCGAACTCGTAACGCCAGGTGATCGTGAAGTCCTCCGGGCCGGTGTCCGTGAGATCGGCGATGACCTCGGGAACCTCGTCCTTGATCTCGGAGAAGTGCACGTAGTCGACCGTTCCGACGACGTGTTCGGGCAGCCCCGCGATACGTACGACCCAGAGGTCGTCGTCTCGGATGACGGTCACGGTGTGGTCAGGCATCACGTCCCCGTTCACTTCGCAACGCGTGGGAGTTCTGCCCTCACGATTACCACGCACCCCCGGTTTCCGGCCGCCTTTTCACAGTTTCTGCATCTCCTCGAAATCCCGGAGAGAAGGACGGCTCGGTACGAGTAAACGCCCAAGACTTCTTGGCCAACAACCCTTGGCCAAGAAGTATTGGGCGTTTACGGTGACCGCATGAACGACGCCGCCCCCCGCGACCGCGAGACCCCCGACAGCGCCCCCGCTCCGGGCCAGAACCCCGCCTCCGCCCCCGACGCCTTCGCCCACGCGGCGGCCCTCGACGCCCGCTCCCTGCGCGGACTGGCCCACCCCCTGCGCATCCGCGTCCTCAACCTCCTCCAACAGCGGGGACCCGCCACCGGCAAGACCGTCTCGGAGTGGCTGGGCGTCTCCTCGGCCTCGGCCAGCTACCACCTGCGGCAGTTGGAGGCCCACGGGTTCATCGAGGAGGACCCCTCCCTGGGCTCCTCCCGGGAGCGCTGGTGGCGCTCCCGGCACAGGGGATTCCGCTTCCCCGAGCACCTGGACACCGACGAGCCCGAGCTGAGCACCGCCGTGCGCATGGCCCTGGCCGCGAGCTGGAGCGAGGAACTGGCCGCGGCCGTCAACATGTGGGCGGCCCAGCCCGAGGGCTGGCGCGAGGCGCAGGTCATGTCCGGGCGACGCACCGAGCTGACCCTGGACGAGCTCACCGCCTTCCGGGAGGAGGTCCGCGCGCTCTTCGACCGTTACGCGCGCGGGACCGGCGCTCCCGGCAGCCGACCGGTGCACGTCCAGTTCGCCGCCTTCCCCGACCCCGGGGACCGGGGCCCGGACGGAGAGAACGCCGGGAAGGACGCCGAGAAGGACGACGGGGAGGCGGGGGCGTGAGAGGCGTCGGCGGGCTGGTCGCCGCCGAGGCCCTGTGCTACACCGCCACCCGGCTGGCGATGATCGCCATCCCCTGGTTCGTCCTGGAGACCACCGGCAGCCCGGCGTCCATGGGGACGGTGGCCTTCTTCGAGATCGGCTCCTACACCCTGGCCCGACTGCTGGGCGGACCGCTGCTGGACCGGATGGGCCAGCGCGCGGTGAGCGTGCGCGCCGACCTCGTCGCCGCCGCGGCGGTGGTCTGCGTCCCGCTGCTGCACGCGGCCGGGCTGCTGTCCTTCCCCGTGCTCCTGGCGCTGGTGACCGTGATCGGCCTGGCCACCGGCCCCGCCGAGGCCGCCAAGGTCTCCATGGCCCCGGCCGTCGCCGAACGCACGGGGACGCGCCTCGAACGGGTCACCGGGCTCACCGGAACCGTGGAGCGGCTGTCCATGACCGTCGGCCCGGTGGCCGCGGGCGGGCTGGTGTCCCTCATCGGCACGCTCCCGGCCCTGTACGCGAACGCCGCGCTGCTCGCCGCGGCGGCGGTGGTGCTGGCCGCCACCCAGCCCGGGGAGCGCCCCGGTCCCGACGTGGACCCCGAGGCGGACGCGGGCTACCTGGCCAGGCTGCGCACCGGCTGGCGGGCGGTCTGGGGCGACGCCACGCTGCGCGTCCTGGTGGTCGTGCTCGCGGTCACCAACATGATCGACATGTCCGTGGCGTCGGTGCTGCTGCCGGTGTGGGTGAACGAGAACGGCATGGGACCCGCGGTGGTCGGGCTCCTGGGCGGTGTGATGGGCGCGGCCTCGGTGGCGGGTTCGCTCGCGGCCACGGCGGTCGGGCACCTGCTGCCCAGGCGGGCGGTGTTCTTCGCGGGGCTGGTGCTGGCCGGGCCGCCCCGGCTGCTCGTGCTGGCGCTGGACGTGCCGCTGTGGGCGGTCCTGGCGGTGTGGGGCCTGTGCGGGCTCGCGGGCGGGGTGCTCAACCCGATCCTGGGCGCGGTCCTGTTCGAGCGCCTGCCCCGCCGCACCGTGGGGCGCGGGACGGCGACGATCGGCGCGCTGACCCGGATGGCGGCGCCGCTGGGCGCGCCCGTGGCGGGCGCGGCGGCCGGGCTGCTCGGAGCGGCGCCGGTGCTGCTGGCGTGCGCGGCCGTCTACCTGGCCGCGGTCCTGCCGCCGCTCGTGGGCCGCGCGGCCGAGGGCCTCGACAGGCGCGGGTCGGGGGCGGACCGGTCGCCTGACGGGGCGGGCACGGGCTGAGGCGCCGGCCGCCCCCGGTTGAGACGCGCGCACGCGCACGCGGACGCGGGCACGGGCTGAGGCATCAGCCGCCCCCGGTCAGGACACACGGGCACGGGCTGAGGCGCCGGCCGACCCCGGCTGAGGCACACGCACACGGGCTGAGGTGCGCGGGGACGCGGCGCCCGGTCAGGACTCCCTGGCCGCGGTCGGCGCGTCCTCGTTCCTCGCACCCTCCCCGGCCTTGTCCGCCTCGGCACCGGCTCCGGCGTCCGTCCCGGCCGGGGCCTCCCCGCGGTCCGCCTGCTGCTCCGGCGCCTCCTGGTCCGCCGCCTCCTGAAACGCGTCCTCACGGGCGGAGGCGGCCGACAGGCGCTCGGACACGCTGTTCGCCTTGCGGCGCTCCATCCGCTCCACCGCGCTCGCCGAGATCCTGTCGCGCATCCCGGACAGCAGGACGTAGGAGGCCAGTCCGCTGACCAACCAGGCCAGGATCAGGGCGATCCACGCACGGGCGCCGAAAAGGTAGACCACTCCGAAGGCCGCCGCGAACAGCCCCAGGCGGGCGGCGGTATAGGTCAGCAAGCTACGCATCCAAAAGCCTCACAACAGACGATTACCTGGACTAGATTGGTCGCTACGCCCATCGGCGGCGCGGAACGCCCGGTCAACACCTGTGTCCGGACGTTCCCACACCCGGCACGGGTCGGGCTGACGGCGTCCCACAGGTCCTTATCTCCAGGTTAAGGGCGTGCCCGCTGCGACGGGCATCGGGTCGGTGTGTCGCCTGCGGCACAGGGGAACAGGACATAGGCGAACACGATTCGCATAGTCATGGGATGTTTCCAATCCCGACAGCAGGGTCCGAACATCACGTTCCGGTCACATATCCGGTACTCCTCCCCCCAACACCGCAATTTCTCCGAAAACTAGGGAGGAAACGGTCCAACTCGTGCACACTAGGGGATCAAACGCCCGCCGCCCCCACAGTCCGAGGCGGGCACGATTGGGGGAATGTGAAGGTGGAACGAGCAAGCGAACGCCTGTTGACCCCCGGGGAAGTGGCCTCACTCTTCCGGGTTGATCCCAAGACCGTCACGCGCTGGGCCGCCTCCGGGCGGATCAGCAGCATCCGGACTCCGGGCGGGCACCGCCGCTTCCGCGAGTCGGAGGTGCGCGCCCTCCTGCTCGGGGAGCCGAGCGAGAGCACGCCCTGAGCCAGAGCGCACCGAGACAGAGCGCCCTGAGTCAGAGCGCCCCGAGACAGCCCATCCGGCGGGAGCCAGAGCTCCAGGAGCCACGGGGCTTTCCGGCCGCCCCGTCGGCCGGGCAGCCGCCCCGCGGTCTCCCCCTGCCCTCCGGCCCGGTGTCCCGACCGTGAGGAGTCGACTGCAAGAGTTAGGCTGGAACCATGGTGTGGCTTGGTGGCCTGATCACGCTCGTATCGATCGTTCTCTGGGTGTACGCGTTCTTCGACGCGCTCACCACCCCTTCCTCTGAGGTGCGCACTCTGCCGAAGGTGCTGTGGGTGTTCGTCATCGTGCTGTTCGTGCCCGTCGGCGCCATCCTGTGGCTCCTCCTCGGCCGCCCGCGCCAGGCGGCCGTACCCCGCGGGAGCGCGCCCTCCCCGGAACAGACCACGGCCTCGGCCGACGACCTCGATCCGTCCGACTTCACCAAGCCCTCGGGCAGCCCGCACCCGCTCGGACCGGACGACGACCCCGAGTTCCTGCGACGACTCAACCGGCGCATCGATCCGGAGGACTGACCCGGACACGACCGGCCCGGACCGGCGCATGACGAAGGTGGGGGCCGCCCGACAGGGCGCGGCCCCCACCCTTGTGTACGGCGCGGTACCCGTGCGTTGACCGGAGACGTCGCTGTCGGGGCGTGGAAAGGGCCCGGAGCCCCGCCCGCGCAAGCGGTCTCCTGGCGGTCACCGGGTGGACAGACCGGGCATCGATGTCACATCCCCGCATCGAAGCCTCGTGCCTCGGAACCCGCTCGCCGCGTTCGGCGTCCAGACCCATGCACATCACCGAACGCTGAGGAGGCCGCGATGCGGCAGGCCGGACGTCGCCGAGTCATCACCGGAACGGCACTGGGCGCCGTTTCCCTTCTCCTCTCCACCGGCTGTTCGTTCCAGTTCGGTGGCGGCCCCGGCGCCGTCGACGCCGAGCAGGTCGCCGAACGGTCGAGCGAGATGCTGGCCGAGCAGGTGGGCCAGACCCCCGACGACCTCACCTGTCCGGAGGACCTCCCCGCGGAGGTGGGCGCCGAGATCCGCTGTGAGCTCACCGCCGACGGCCAGACCCTCGGCGTGACCGTCACGACCACCTCGGTCGAGGGTGACGACGTCCAGTGGGACGTCAAGGTCGACGACGCCCAGGCCGGGGACGACGCCCAGGACAGCGCCGCCGGGGACGGCACGGGCGAGGACGGTGCGGGCGAGGGCGCCGGCGGGGACGGCGGCACCGCCGCCGCGAGCAACGGAGTCGTCCCCGCCGACCAGGTCGCTCAGCAGTCGGCCGCACAGCTGGAGGCGGTGGTCGGCCAGGCCCCCGAGGACTTCTCCTGCCCCCAGGACCTCCCCGCGGAGGTGGGCGCCGAGATCCGCTGCAACCTCGTGGACGGCGGCATGAACTACGGCGTGACCGTCACGACGACCTCCGTCGACGGTACCGACGTCCAGTGGGACATCAAGGTCGACGACCAGGCCCTGTAGCCGCGGAGGCCCGCCCGACCGGGGCCGGGCGGGCCTACCCCTCGGTACGTGATCACGCCGGGAGTGCCGGTCTCAGAGCAGTCCGGCGCCCGCCTCGCGCGGCACGCCGCGGACCGCGTGCACCGGCTCCACCCGCGTGGAGTACTGCGGCACCCAGGTCAGGCCGGTGCCCAGCGCCTGGTCGGGGTAGGCGTCGTTGTGCGCCTCCACCAGGTCCACCTCCGTGACGCGCCCGCGGCCGTCCTCCATCACCGCGTTGCCGTGCTCCACGATGTCGGTGCCGCCCCAGTTGGCGACGATCTCCCCGGCTCCGATGCCGTCGCGCAGGTCGAACAGGTTGTTCTCCGCGTACAGGTGCGACTCGAAGCCCACGCCCAGGCTGTACTGGTACAGGTCCGTGGCCACCGTGTAGTGGTTGTTGTAGACGTGCACCTGGCCGTAGCGCACGCGGGGCGCGCGCTGGCCCAGGCCGTCGAAGTGGTTGTGGTGCCAGGTGGTGCGCAGGTACCCGCGGTCGGTGGTGCGGCCGTCGCTGTTGCCCACCAGGATGGCCTTGTCGCGGCCGTCGAAGTGGTTGTACGACACCGTCACCAGGTCGCTGGCGCGCACGATGTCGAGCAGGCCGTCGTGCACCTCGTACCTGCGCCCGAAGTACTCCGGCAGCTCCGAGCCCGGGTTGTCGCCGTCGTCGAACGTGTTGTGGTCGATCCACACGTTCGTGGACCCGGAGACCTCCAGGTGGTCGTACTCGGAGTTCCAGTTGCCCTCGCCGCCGTCGCCGGGGTCCCAGCCGGGGAAGCAGTCGTGCGTGTCGGAGAGGGTGAGGTTGCGCAGGATGACGTTGCGCGCCCCGACCACCCGGATGCTCATCCCGGTGATCTCGGCGCCGTCCCCGGCTCCCACCACGGTCGTGTTGGAGCCGACCTCCACCCGGATCCGCTCCGCCTGGGCGTCGGCCGAGGCCTGGCGGGCCTCCTCCAGCGGGCCGCTGGGATCCTGCCAGCCCCACACCTCGGGGTCGTAGGCGGCCAGGTAGTCCTCCAGCGTGTAGCCGTCCACGGCGTAGTCCCCGCACGACAGGGGCGTGCCGTCCGGCGCCGTGTTCGCGTCGACGAGGCCCTCGACGTGGACGATCTTGGGCTCGTCGCCGCTCACCGCCTCGCGGAACTCCTGTGCCGTGGAGACGCGGAAGACGTTCTCCGGGGAGGCGTCCGCGCCTCCCGTGGTCCCGCCTCCGGCCGAGGCCCAGCCGTCGCCCTCGGGCAGGACCTGCCTGCCCACGTCGGGCGCCGCCTGGACGGGCGCGACCGCGGTCATCACCAACACCGTGCTCAGAGGGAGTACGAGCCTGCGCATGGTTCTGCTCCTCAGGGGGGGAAACTGCAAACGGTTGCAAGAACATCTCCCAGGAGCCGGATCCGCGTCAACCCCTCCCACCCGGGAAATCCCCGGAAAACCAGGCACCGACCCCCAAAGTACGCACTGGTCAACCACAACCGGTTGCCAGTAACCTCAAAACCGTTCCCCACCGAAGGAGGCCACGGGTGGCCGTGACCATCAAGGACGTCGCCCTGGCGAGCGGGGTGCACGTCTCCACCGTCTCCCGGACCTTCTCCGCCGCGCACCTGGTCAACCCCGACACCCGGACCCGCGTGCTCGCCGCCGCCAGCGCCCTGGGCTACCGGCCCAACCGCGCCGCGCGCGCCCTGTCCACCCGCCGCACCGGCAACCTGGGGCTGATCGTCGCCGACATCGCCAACCCCTTCTTCCCGCCCCTGATCAAGGCCGCGCAGGCCCACGCCCGCCGCAGCGACCACCACGTGTTCGTCGCCGACACCGACGAGCAGGCCCGCGTGGAGGAGGAGCTGATCCGCTCCATGGCCACGCAGGTGGACGGCGCTCTCCTGGTGGCGCCGCGCCTGAGCAACCGCCTGATCGCCGAACTCAGCGCCGACGTGCCCTTCGTCGTGGTCAACCGCCAGCCCGCCGGGCTGCCCGCCGTCCTCATGGACGTGGCCTCGGGCGCCGGGCAGGCCGTGGACCACCTCGCCTCCCTCGGCCACCGCGAGGTCGTCCTGCTCACCGGCCCGCGCGCGTCGTGGACCAACCAGCGCCTGGAGCGCGCGGCGGAGGAGGCCGCCCTGCGCCGCGGCCTCGTCCTGCACAGCGTGGGCCCCAACCAGCCCACCGAGGAGGGCGGCGCCGCCGCTGCCCCCGGGGTGCTGGCCCTGGGCGCCACCGCCGTCCTGGCCTACAACGACCTGGTCGCCCTCGGTCTGGTCCAGGAACTCCGGGCCCTGGGCGCGTCCGTGCCCGGCGACCTCAGCGTCGTCGGCGTCGACAACACCCACACCGCCCGCCACTGCGACCTGACCAGCGTCGACATGCCCACGGCCGCCGCCGGGCGCTCCGCCATCGACCTGCTGCTGCACCGCATCAGCAGCGAGGACTCCCCCGGCACCGTCACCCTGGACACCCGCCTGGTGGTGCGCGGGTCCACCGCTCCCCCGCCCGCCTGAACGCGGGGAACACCGCGCGCGGCGTCCGTTGGGGGCGGTGGCCCGCCCCGGCGCGGAGCGCCCCCGCGGGCGGTGGCGGGCGGCGGGCGGCGGAGCCCCCCACGCATACGGGGCCCCACGCGAAGGGAGCCCCGAAGCAGAAGGGGCCCCGCCGTGGCGGGGCCCCGTGCGTCAACCGGGATCAGGCGTAGGAGTGCAGACCGCTGAACATGTAGTTCACCGCGAAGAAGTTGAACAGGATGGTCGCGAAGCCCACCACGTTGATCCACGTGGCCTTGGGCCCGCGCCAGCCGCCGGTGGCGCGGGCGTGCAGGTAGGCCGCGTAGATCACCCAGGAGATGAACGACCAGACCTCCTTGGGGTCCCAGCCCCAGAAGCGCCCCCAGGCCTCGTCGGCCCAGATGGAACCGGCGATGATGCCGAAGGTCCACAGCGGGAAGGCGAAGAGGATGAACCGGTGGGAGATCCGGTCCAGCAGCTCGGGGCTGGGCAGGCGGCCCGCGATACCGGCCACCTTCTCGCCCAGCGCGCGCTTGGCCTCGGCCCGGTGCGCCACGAGGTAGGTGACACCCGCCGCGCCGGAGACCATGAAGGCGCCGCCCGCGATGATCGTCGCGGTCACGTGGATGGGCACCCAGTACGAGTGCAGGGCGGGGATGAGCGGGCCCGGGTCCACGTACAGCCAGCGGACGCCGACGCCCAGCAGGACGAGCACCGGGACCAGCACGAACGCGCCCAGGAAGCGCGCCTGGTACCGGTAGGAGGCGAAGAGCAGACCGCCCACCGCGACCAGGCACAGGGCCACGACGAACTCGAACATGTTGCCCCACGGCCAGCGCCCGGCGGCCAGGCCGCGGGCGATGATCTGGGCGACGCCCATCACGAAGCCGAACGTCGTCACGCCCAGGGCGATCTTGCCCAGGACGCTCTGGGAGGCCCTGGCCTCCACCTCGGTGCTGCGGACGTTGACCTCGATGCCGTCGTCGGCGCCGGAGGCGGCACCGGCGTTGACCGGCATGAGCCGACCGGCCTTGAGCCTGGTGCGTTGTCCGTAGGCGGCCTCGATGGCGAAGAGGAACAGCGCAGCCGCGTACGTGACGATCATCGCGATGATCAACGAGTCACTGACTGACGTCATCACCTCGTCCACCTGTGCGGCGAGTGCGTACGTCACCGGTCACTCCCTTGTGTCGTCGACTCTGGCGGGTCGGATGGCGGATGGGGGTCGGAGCCCGGACCGGGGTCCGGGTCGAGGTCCGGTCCGGGGTCCGGACGGCTGTCCGGTTCGGAGCCGGGGTCCCCGTCGGACCGGCTCCGGAGCCGTCCGGCGAGTTCCGTGGTGAGTTCGTGGAACTCCACGTTGTTGCCCGCCGCCTCGGTCTTGCCCAGGGCGGCCAGCTCCACACGGGTGCGGCCGTCCCCGCCCCTGGTCGCGCGCACCCACACGCGGCGCGGACGGACGAAGAGGGTGATGACCAGCCCGGCCACGGCCAGGGAGGCCGCGGTCAGCGCGGGCAGCCTGGCGCCGTCCCGGTTCATCTGGAGGCTGACGTACTCCTTGTAGCCGGAGAAGGTGACCGACCCGGCGCCCTCGGGCAGCTCCCAGGTGTCCCCGATCTCCATCACGGGGGAGCTGCCCAGCTCCTCCATGCCGCCGGTGCGCAGCTGGTAGACCGACTGCGGTTCGATCAGTCCCAGGTCGCCCTGGTAGCCCTCCAGCGTGATCCGGGGGTTCTGGGCGCCCGGGAAGTCGGACACCAGCTCCCCCTCGGGCGTCTCCACCGCGCTGGGCAGGAACACGCCGACGAAGCCGAGCTGCTCGCCCCCGGTGTCGGGCACCTTGACCACGCCGTCGGAGGTGTAGGAGGCCGTGTCCCGGTGCAGGAAGGGGACCGCCTGGTCGAAGACCACGTCGCCCTCGCCGTTGCGCACCTCGAACTCCGGCGCGTACCCGTGGCCGAGCAGGTAGACCTGCACGCCGGCCACGCTCAGCGGGTGGTTGACCTCCAGCCGGTGCTGCTCCTCCGGCGCGTCGGGCGCCTCCTTGTAGGTGAGGTCGGCGACGTAGGACTCGGCCTGCCCGCGCAGGTCGCCGTCCTCGATGAAGGAGGCCTCGAAGTCGTCCAGGTGGATGGAGAAGGGCTCCAGGGAGTCGGTGTCGGTCCAGTGCCCCGGGTAGATGGCGTCGTAGGAGGTCAGGGTGTTGGCGAACCCGTCGCCCTCCACCAGGAGCATGTTGCCCCGGTAGCCGAGGAAGGATCCGGCCGCCAGCGCCAGCAGCAGGCCCAGCAGGGCCAGGTGGAACAGGACGTTCCCGGCCTCGCGCAGGTAGCCGGTCTCGGTGGAGAGGGAGTCGCCGTAGCGCTCGGTCCGGTAGCGCCGCAGGACCTTGCGGGACTGCTCCAGCACCGTCTCGGGGTCGGCGTCGGTGGTGAACGCGGCCGCGTAGGGCATCCGGCCCAGGTTCCTGGGCGTGCGCACCGGGCGGGCCCGCACCGCGCGGGCGTGCGCCAGCGCGCGGGGGAGCACGCAGCCCGCCAGTGAGACGAACAGCAGCAGGTAGATCGCCGCGTACCAGGGCGAGGAGAACACGTCGAAGAGGTAGAACCGGTCCAGCCAGGGCGCCAGGTCCGGGTTCTCCTGGAAGTAGGTGTTGACCTCGTCGACGCTCACCACGTTCTGCGGCAGGATCGAGCCCGGGATGGCCCCGACCGCCAGCAGGAACAGCAGGACCAGGGCGGTGCGCATCGAGGTGAGGGTGCGCCAGACCCAGCGCAGCCAGCCGACCGCGCCCAGGCCCTTGGGGCGCCCCGGGGCGCTCTCCTCGTCGTGGGAACCGGTCCCGGTCCCTTGGTCGTTCGCGGTCGTGCTCATCAGATCACCGTCTGGAAGTCGGCGGCCCAGCCCTGCATGGCGATGGTCAGCTGTGTCCACAGCCCGGTCACCATCGCCAGGCCGACCAGGACGAGCATGGCCCCGCCGATCACGGTGACCGTGCGGGTGCGGCGCTTGAGCCAGTCGAAGGTGCCCAGTGCGCGCCGGTAGAGGAGGGAGGCCAGGACGAACGGCAGCCCGAGGCCGACGCAGTAGACCAGGGACAGCAGCATGCCGCGCCCGGCGCCGCCCTCGACGAAGGCGAGGGTCTGCACGGCGGCCAGGGTCGGCCCGATGCAGGGGGTCCAACCCAGGCCGAACAGGACGCCGAGCAGCGGCGCGCCCGCCAGTCCGGCACGCGGCAGGCGGTGGAAGCGGAACTCGCGCCCGAAGCCCGGTACGACGCCCATGAAGGCCAGGCCCAGGACGACGGTGAGGACGCCGAGCACCCGGGTGATGGGGTCGGTGTAGTCCATGAGGAGTTCGCCGAGCCAGCCGATGAAGCCGCCGACGGCGACGAACACCAGGGTGAACCCGGCGATGAACAGGACGCTGCCCGTCACCATGGTCCAGCGGCGGGAGGCCAGTTCGGCGTCCACGTCGGCGACGGTGGCGGTGGCCGCGCCGCCCCGCGCGGCCGAGGCGGCGCGCTCGCGGACCTGGGTGCCGCTCATCCCGGTCACGTAGGACAGGTAGCCGGGCACGAGCGGGAGCACGCAGGGCGAGAGGAAGGAGACCAGGCCCGCGGCCAGGGCCAGCGGGATCGCGGCCAGCAGGGAGCCGGTGAGGACGGTGGTGCCGATGGGGTCCATCAGCCCTCGCCCCCGGACCCGCCGTCGGCCTCCGCGCCGCCGGAACCCGGATCACCGGAGTCCGCGCCGCCGGAGCCCTGGTCCTCCTCGGACGGCGCGTCCGAGGGCTGGTCCGAGGGGTCGGCCTCCTCCTGGGACGCCGTCTCCTCGGCCTCCTGCTCCGCGACCCGGGGGCGCTCCTCCGGGTCGCCGAAGCCGAACTCGACCACCAGCGGGTTGAGCAGCTCGGTCAGCTGGCCGTAGGTGGTCGGGCCGATGACGCGGGCGGCGATGCGGCCCTCGGGGTCGATGACGAGCGTGCTGGGGATGGAGCGCGGGGGCACGGTGTCGCGGAAGGCCTGGGGCACCGCGCCGGGCTGGTCGTACAGGCTCGGGTAGGGGACGTCCTGGCTCTCCTGGTAGGACCGGGCGGCCGTCTCGTCGTCCTTGATGTTCACGCCGAGGAAGTCCACGCCCAGGTCCGCGTACTCGGTGTGGACCTCGTCCAGGACCGGCTGCTCGGTGCGGCAGGGGCCGCACCAGCTCGCCCAGACGTTGAGGACGACGATGCCGCCCTCGTAGTCGCTGAGGGAGACCTCCTCCCCGTCGAGGGTGGTGCCGGTGACCTCGGGCGCCTCGGTGCGGTCGGCGGTCTCGAAGGTGGTGGCGCTGCCGTCTCCGGAGATGAAGCGGTTCTCCTCGTCGCTGGCCTGGATCTCGTTGCCCCCGGCGCAGCCGGTCAGGGCGAGTACGGCGGGCCGGCCGGCCCCNTCGGGCGCGTACCGGTGCTGGTTCTGGGCATCGAGGGGACCTCGCGAACGGGGTGTGAACAGGGCGGACTACAACAACGACAAAGTGTAGTAGATGCCCTGGGGCCCGTTCGGCCGCCCCGGCACAAGGGGGAACCTCCGCCGGTGGGGGCGGGGACGGCTCCGCCGTGCGCCGGACGGCGCGCGGCGAGGGGGTGGGGACCCCGGTGACGGGGTGGAGGGCCCGGTGGGGGCGGTGGCCGTCAGACACCGCCCCCCGGGTGTGTCGGCTGACCGGGGGCCGGGGGACGGCCCCGGTCGGCCGGGCCCTGGATCAACCAGCCTCGACGAAAGCCTCGCGGAGGTAGTCGTGCACGGCCCGCTCGGGGACCCGGTAGGAACGCCCCACGCGAATCGCGGGGAGGACTCCCGAGTGCACCATTCGGTAAACGGTCATCTTGGACACACGCATGATCGTGGCTACCTCCGCCACGGTCAGGAACCTGACCTCTTCGAGAGGCGGCTTGCTCCCGTTCATCTTTCGACGCCCTCATTCCCGGACGTGAGCATTGTCTACCCTTGGGACCGGCGTGGTGTGCGGCGGCGACCCCGGTGTGCCCGCCCCAAACCACGCCAGCGTGTCACGCTGTCACTACTGACACGTCCGTTTTCAGAGTAGAGCCGAGTTCGCCTCAGCGAAAGGCCGTTGGGGCTGTCTTCGGCGCTATGTGTTGATGGCGGGTCGGATGAGGTTTAACGGTGGGTATAAATGGTCTTCCCCGCTCACAGGAGACCGGCTCGGGCGAGAACGTATTCGCGCAGCGGGGCGTAGTCCTCGGTCAGGTAACCGTCGTCCAAAGGCACCGTGACCAGTAGTTTCCCCTCGGCCTCGGCGAGGAAGAGGGCGGGGTCGTTGCAGTCGGCGAAGCCCATCGCGGGCACTCCCGCCTCACCCGCCGCACCCGCGAACCCGTGGTCGGCGATGACCAACTGCGGCCATGCCTCACCGCGGTCCGCGAGGTCCCCGAGGATGGCACGCATGGCGAAGGGGTGGTGGCTGTGGCGTGCGAGGCGGCCGTCCGTGACGATGGCGATGTCGTCCTCCCACACCACGATCCGCCGGTTCGGGGGGCGCTCTGTGGTCACTTCGTAGGAATAGCCGCCGCCTGCGGTGATGATCTGACATCCGCGCTCGGCGAGGGCGTCCTTCCAGGCGCGGTAGGTCTCACGGAGGTTGCGCGGGTGGCCGGTGGCGAACAGGACCCGCTCCCGCCGCTCGGCGGCCAGGGCCAGCCGGTCGGCGAGGGCCTCCAGGGCGTCGATGGTCAGGTCGGGGTCGATGGTGTCGATCCCCCACACGTAGTCCTCGTCGGCCACCACACCGCAGCGCTTGCTCATCAGCGCCAGGACCTCGGAGAAGGTCCAGTCGTGGGAGAAGGTGAGGCCGAACTGGTGGTAGGGGTCCTTCTGGACGAGCCGCCGGTAGTGCCGCAGGTTGTTCTGGCGCGGGGTGTCGACGTGCCCGGCGATTCCCGTGCGCACAAGATAGGTGATCAGTTCAGCGCGTGTCGGCGGCGTCACCTGGCGCTCCCCTTCCTCGTCTGCGCAGCGAGCGTGCGCCACGCTGGGCGGCCACCACGGCGCCTGCTCCTGTTCGCCCGGTATTCAACCTCTGTCCTACCCGCTTCGGACGCGACACGCGCGGCTCCTCCGGAATTCACGCCGGTCGACACCGGGGTGTTATGGGAGCCGTCCCATGAGCCGTCCGGAGCCCCGTGAGCCCCTGTCGACACCGGGTCCGCGACCCGGGCCGAAGCGAGGCGGAGGCCCACGGGGAGCGCCTCCTAGAGGCTCGGGTCGATCCCGTGGCTGGGGAAGACCGCGGTCCGGGTCGCGTGGATGGCCCGGTCCACCGGGTCGCCCGGGTCGTAGCCGTCCACGAAGTGGTCGAAGACGACCTCGCGCCCGTCGGTCATGTACAGCGGCGCCAGCTCCCCCGTGCGCTGGCGCACGAAGTCGCGCCAGCCCTGCGGGGTCTCGGTGTCGGGGTCGATCGGGCGGCCCGCGGCCTCGCCCAGCAGGTGGGTCCAGGCGCGGGGGACGACGTGGACCAGCCCGTACCCGCCGCCGCCGAACAGCAGCCACCGGCCGCCCGCGGTCTTGCGGGCCAGCTCGTGCAGTTCGGCGTAGGCGCGGCGCTGGCCGTCCACGCTCAGGGTGAGGTTGGCGAGCGGGTCCAGGGCGTGGGTGTCGCAGCCCTGCTGGGTCACCAGGATCTCGGGCTGGAACTCGTGCAGCAGCGGCGGCACGACGGCGTCGAAGGCGCGGTGCCAGCCGTTGTCGCCGGTGCCCGCGGGGAGGGCGACGTTGACCGCGTACCCCTCGGCGTCCGGGCCGCCGGTCTCGGAGGCCTGGCCGGTGCCGGGGAACAGGGTCGCCGGGGACTCGTGGAGGCTGATGGTGAGCACGCGCGGGTCGTTGTAGAAGGCGTTCTGGACGCCGTCGCCGTGGTGGACGTCCACGTCCACGTAGGCGACGCGCTTGGCCCCCTGCTCCAGCAGCCAGGCGATGGCCAGGGCGGGGTCGTTGTAGACGCAGAAGCCCCAGGCGTTGCCGCGCATGGCGTGGTGCAGGCCGCCCGCGATGTTGGCCGCGTGCGCGCTCTCCCCGCTCCACACGGCCCGAGCGGCGGCCACGGACGCGCCGGAGATGAGCGCGGCGGCGTCGTGCATGTCCTTGAAGACGGGGTTGTCGGAGGTGCCCAGCATGTGGGCTTCGTCGGGCTCCAGCGTGCGGCCCGCGCGCTTGACCGCCTCGATGTAGGCGGGGTCGTGCACGAGGGACAGGAGTTCGTCCGAGGCCGGTTCGACGTCCAGGAGTCCGACCCCCGGCGCGTCCAGCACGCCGAGCTCGCGGCTGAGCGCCATGGTCAGCTCGACGCGTATCGGCGCCATCGGGTGCTGCGGACCGAAGTCGTAGGCCGTGAGTCCGTCGTCCCATGCCACCCGAAGCGAGCAGGACGTGCGCCCTCCCATGTGGTGACCCCCGTTTCAGGTGTGCGTGCTCCGAAGCACACAGTACGCACAACCGCACGCGTGGACGAACCCCGGGGTTTGGATGGCCCGGTCCGGCACGGGGGTGTCGGCCCCGTGCCGGACCGCGGTGCCCGGGACTCGGTGTCCGGGCTACGGCGTCCGGACTACTCGGTGACGAAGTAGCAGGACTCGTACAGGTCGCCTCCGGAGAAGTCGACGGTGCCGTGCAGGGGCGCCGCCCCGAAGAGCGAGTCCTTCGAGGTGAGCAGCACCCGGTACTCGCCCGGTTCGAGTTCGACGCGCATGACCTCGCCGTCGTCGAAGCAGGAGTTGCCCGTGGGCGGCGAGCTGTAGACCTCGCAGTTCTCGCACGCGGGGGTGATGATCTCCTCGTGGACGGCGTCCGGGCCGACGTAGAGGAACTGCATCTCGTACGGGGTGTTGTTGGTGATCTCCAGGACGCTCTTGTCGCTGCCGGAGCCGCCGGTGGGAGCGGGGGCGAACTCGACCTCGCCGAGCGAGGTCATGGCGTCCATCCTCTCCTCGATGCGCCCCGCGCCGATGTGGGTGACCATCCGCTCGACCTCGTCGGTCTCGTGGTCGGGGTACTCCGACTCCAGGAGGACGACCATCTCGTCGGCGGTGTCGAGCGAGCCCCCGTCCACGCTCTCCCAGCCGCAGTTGAACGCGGCGTCGGGGCGCTCGGCGGTGATGCGCTCGGCGATCTCGGGGGCGGTGTCCCAGGCCAGGTCGGAGAACATGTCGATCTGGTCGAAGCCCGCGCACCAGTTCTCGGCGGCGTACTCGGCGGTACCGGTGTCGTAGAGCTCGGTGAGCGCGGTGGGGACCTGGCCCGCGGCCTCGGTCCCCTCGTAGTCCACCGGGATCACGGTGTAGATCTCGTGCGCCCGCCGCATGCTCTCGCGGTACTCGTCGGTGACCTCGCCGCCGAAGTCCTCCTCGGCCGAGGCCACCAGGTCGGCGGCGTAGGAGAGGTGGATGTCGGCGACCTCGCCGTCGGTGTCCTCCCAGCGGGCGGAGGGGTGCTCGAAGTAGGCGGCGTAGGAGTTCAGGGCCTGCTCGTACTCCCCGGCGGCCACGTCGGACTGGGCGCGCTCCAGGAGCGCGCAGGCCTCGGCGCCCGCGCGGGCGCGCGACATGAGCGACGGGGAGAAGGAGAGCTGGAAGAGGTCCTCCACGCTCCCGTAGGCGGCGACGGCCTCGGAGGCGCCGCACTCGCCGCGGGCGTGGGCGGCATCGGCGACGCGCAGCCGCCACTCCCCCGCCTGCCACACGCCGGTGAGGGCCGCCAGCAGGGCGACCGCGAGTCCGGCGGCGGTGAAGAGGGGCAGCGCCCGCTTGGACGGCTGTTCTCCCCTGCCGAGCAGGCGCTCGTCGCGGGAGCGCCCCGCGAACAGGCCGTGCACGGCCGCGGCGACGAACCAGGCCGCGAGGATCGGCGCCCAGAGGAGGAGGTTGTCGGCGGCTCCGAGGACGGCGGCGGTGACCAGCAGGCCGAGGGTGACGATGAGCGCGGCGGCGAAGAACGGCCACTGGCGCAGGTGGACGTATCCGGCTCCCATGCCCGAGGCGTTGAGCAGCGAGGTGCGCAGCGCGGTCGGGGAGGCGAACAGGCCGAGCCTGGGCGGCTTCGGGGGCGGCGGCGGGCCGAACTGGCCCGGGGGCATCCCGCCCGGGGGCATCCCGCCCGGGGGCATCCCGCCGGGGGGCATGCCGCCGGGAGGAGGCCCGCCAGGGGGCATGCCGCCCGGGGGCGGTCCCATGGGAGGCATCCCGCCGGGAGGAGGTCCCATGGGGGGCATCCCGCCAGAGGGCGGTCCGCCCGGAGGCGGCATCATGCCGGGGGGCCTACCGCCGGGGGGCGGTCCCATGGGGGGCGGCCCCGTCGGAGGCCTCCCTCCGGGCGGCATCCCGCCCGGGTGCGGACCGGGCACACCGCCCGAGTACATCCCGCCCGAGGGCGTGCCCCCGGTGGGCGTACCGCTGTGGAAGGCCCCTCCGGCCGGGTTGTCTCCGGTCGGACCGCCCTGGGCGGGGTTGCCTCCCGTGGGGTCGGCGCCGGTCGGGCTGACGGGCGCACCTCCCGCGGGCGTGCCGCCGGGGGGTGTGGGCTCCGGGGGCGGGAAGCCTCCACCGGGCGGCTGGGAAGGGTCGTGCGGGGGAGGGGAAGAAGTCATGGAGGACCCTGGGATCAGGAGATGGGGGAGATCCCGCGCGTACGGGACCGAGGGGGCCGTGTACACCCTTCACCCAAGACACTACCCAGGTCCCCCGACACCGGACCCCGCAGGGCGGGCCGCTTCCGGCCATCTCACGACGGCGGAGCGGGTCCGGGACCTCTACCGAAACGCCTGGCCCCGGCCCCTGGGGCCCTTCAGCTTCCGGAGAGCGCGCCGCTGCGGTCCCGGGCCGCCTCGATGGCGTCGGTGAAGGCCGTGCGCACGCCGTGCCGCTCCAGCTCGCGCAGCGCGGCGGCGGTGGTGCCGCCCGGCGAGGTGACGGCCTCGCGCAGCACGACCGGGTGCTCGCCCGAGCCGTTGAGCATGGCGGCGGCGCCCGTGATGGTCTGGCCGACCAGCTTCTGCGCGGTGGCGCGCGGCATCCCCATCGCCACACCGGCCTCGATCATCGTCTCGGCGATGAAGTAGAAGTAGGCGGGGCCGCTGCCGGAGATGGCGGTGACGGTGTCCATGTGCTGCTCGCCCACGCGGATGACCTCGCCGACCGTGCCCAGCAGCGCCTCGGCGCGGTCCAAGTGGGACTCGCCGGTGTGGGCGCCGCCCGCGACGGCGGTCATCCCCTGCCCCATCAGGGCGGGCGTGTTGGGCATCGCCCGGACGACGGGGGTCCCGGCGGGCAGGTGCTCCTCCAGCACGGCGGT
Organism: Nocardiopsis synnemataformans DSM 44143; assembly: GCA_000340945.1. Classification (GTDB taxonomy): domain Bacteria; phylum Actinomycetota; class Actinomycetes; order Streptosporangiales; family Streptosporangiaceae; genus Nocardiopsis; species Nocardiopsis synnemataformans. Next base: position 21,338 of record ANAW01000017.1, read on the forward strand.
GGTGATCCCGGCCGCGACGGAGATCACGAGGCAGGCGGAGGACAGGCGCGGCGCCAGGTCGTCCAGCAGCGCCACCATGTCCTGGGGCTTGAGCGCGAGCAGGAGGGTGTCGGCGCGCTTGGCCGCGTCCGCGGCCGGGACCACCTCGACCCCGTAGCGGGCGCGCAGCTCCCCGGCGTGCTCCTCGCGCGGCTCGGTGACGAGGACGTCCTCCGGCGCATGGCCCTTGGCCAGCATTCCGGCGAGCAGAGCCTCGCCCATCTTCCCGGCACCGATGATGGCGATCATGAAGGGTCCTTCCTGCGGATACCCCCACGCTAACGGCACGGGCGGCCCCGCGTGGACACCGGATCCCACTCCGTGGACGTCCGGTGCGCCCCGGCCCTGCCGCGAGCGGGGCTCACTCGGGGTCGACGGTGCCCTTGTCGTCCACGGTGCCGCCCTCGTCGACCGCGAAGCGGCGGGGGGGGGCCGAGGGGGTGCGGCGCAGCAGCGCGATGCGCTCGCGGCGGTCGCGCGGCCGGTCGCCGGGGCCCGCGGTCCGGGCGAAGTGCAGCCTGGTGAAGGCCAGCGCCTCGGCCAGCTCGCGCATGCGCGCCTGGCGGTCGGGGGCCTTGCGGGTGCTGACCTCCAGGACCAGCTGGCCCTCGAAGCCGTTCCCGGCCAGGTACTCCAGCAGCTCGCCCACCGGCTGGCGTCCGCGCCCGGGGATGAGGTGCTCGTCGAGGTTCTGGCCGCCGATGCCGTCGGCCACGTGGATGTGGGAGAGGCGGTCGCCCAGGCGCTTGGCCATGTCCATGGCGTCGGAGCCGGACATGGCGGTGTGCGACAGGTCGAGCGTGACGTCGGGGTAGTCCCGGTCGAGCGGGTTCCAGCTCGGCGCGTAGGGGACGACCTCGCGGTCGCGCACGCGGACCGGGTACATGTTCTCCACCGCGAAGACGACGTCGGTCTCGTCCTGCATGCGGGAGATACCGGCCTCGAACTCACGGGCGTAGTCGCGCTGCCATCGGAAGGCGGGGTGCACCACGATCGTCTTGGCGCCCAGGGCCTCGGCCATCTCCTTGGAGCGGACGAGTTTGCCCCAGGGCTCCCTGCCCCACACCCGCTGGGTCAGGACCAGGCAGGGCGAGTGGACCGCGGTGACGGGGATCTGGTGGTAGTCCGAGAGGCGCCGCAGGAGGTCGATGTCCTGGCTTGCCGGATCGGAGGAGACGAGCACCTCCACGCCGTCGTACCCCAGCTTCGCGGCGATCTCGAAAGCGGCCGGGGTCTTCTCCGGGTAGACCGACGCCGACGACAGGACGACGGGCGCGTCTGGGACCTGGATAGGGCTCACGCGATCCAGACTATGCGCTAAAGCGCCCCGTGTGCGTACCGGCCGCGTGAACGCGGCGTGCCGTTCTCCCCACGCCCTCCCCCACGGAGGGTGCGGGCCCCCGTCGCGCGACGGTGGTGGAAGGGTCCGCGTGTGCACCCGCGGAGCCCTGGTTCGTGGTCGCCGACCGCCGCGTCGTCGGGGCGGTCGGAGCTGGCCGGGTTCACTCCCCGGAACGTGTGGGCGGCCGTCAGCGCGCTACGCGAGGCCTGCCCGTCTCACAGCCGTACGGCGCCTGCGAGGTTGTGCTTGTGGACGCCCCGCTCTCGGACGTGGTCCCCCGAGTTCGGCGCGTCGATCATGCGCCCGTCGCCGAGGTAGATGGCGACGTGGTAGGCGTAGCCGCCGCTGTCGGCCCAGTACAGGATGTCCCCCCTGCGTGCGTCGGAGTAGGAGACCCGGGTTCCGGCGCCGACCTGGTCGTGGGCGATGCGGGGCAGTTCCACCCCGGCCTGCTTGTAGGCCCACTGCACGAGTCCCGAGCAGTCGAAACCGTTCGGGCCGGTGCCTCCCCAGCGGTAGGGGGTGCCCTTCTTCGACTCCGCGGCGCTGATGGCGTCCTCCACCGTCGACGTGGACAGGGACAGGTGGACGCGCCGAGGTCCGGCGGAGTCCTGCGCGGTGGCCGCGGCCTGCTGCGCCGGTCGTACCGGCTGCGGCGGCTGGAGCGGCTGGGCGGGCGCGGGCGCCGTACCGGCGGTCAGGGCGGCGGCGGTGAGCGCTGCGACGGCGAGCGCGCGCCCGCCGCTCCGGCGCGGAGGAACGGGCGAGGCCTGCCGCCCCGGGTCCGTGGAACGACAGGCCTGCGTTTGCTCGTGGTGTCGCGGTATTCGCATGACGGTGGTTCTCCCGCTCTCGCTCGGAGCGCCGCGGCGTCCACGTCACTATGACGCGGATCTCCCTGTCGCGACGCCCTCACCATTCGTCACACAGACCACGCGATATGTCACTCTCCGTAGCTTGATCGGCCGCCAAAGAAGGTAAAGAGTCCTTGACCTTCGGGGTACGAAAGCGGTCAGGTCACCATCGAACGGACTCCCCTCCCCGGCGGCCGATCACCCTGGGCTACGCGGCGTCGTCCACCGGCACCGGCACCCCCAGTTCGGCTCCAACGAAGTCGGCCGTGGCCACCATGCCCTTGTAGTTCGGGTGCACCGGGGCCCCGTTCTCGGGGATCAGGCCCTCCACCCAGCGGGTGTCGGAGGACGTGCAGACGTCGTGTCCGCGCTCGAAGACGTCCACGAAGACCGCGCCCTGGGCCTCGGCCTCCTCCGCGATCATCGCGTTCAGCGCGGTCTGCGCCTGGTCCAGGAAGGGCACGTCGCCCCACGCGATGGGCGTGCTCGGCCAGCAGCCCCTGCTCTCGGGCAGGATCTGGAGGTAGCCCACGGCCAGGACCGTGGCGTCGGGGCTGCGCTCGGCGATGTCGGCGTAGACCCCCGCGACCTCCGGGCGCAGGTCCTCGATGCGCTGGTCGAGCTCGTCGCCGTAGTGCTCGGCGCACGGGTCGCCCAGCGGGTTGCTCAGGCTCTGCTTGGCGCACTCCAGGAGCACCTCGGAGAAGCCGAAGTCGTTGCCCGCGATCCCGACCGTGACCAGGTCGGTCTCCGGCGTCAGGGCGTCGAACTGGGGCGGCGTGTCGTCGAACTGCGGCTCGTAGAGGTCGTTGACGACCGCCCCCGAGCAGCTGGCGTCCGTGAAGTCGGTGATGCCCAGCCGCTCGGCGAGCATCGTGGGGTAGTTGTTGGACGTGCGCAGGCAGCCCAGCAGCGGCATGCTGCTGCTGACCCTCTCCTCCCGGATGAGCGGACCGGCGACAAAGGAGTCGCCGAGGGAGACGTAGCTGTCGAAGGCGGGCGCCTGCGCGGTCTCGGCGGCGGCGGGCGCGGCGGCCAGGGACGCACTCAGCGCGGCGACGGCCACGGGGACCAGGGCACGGCGCAGGGATCGGGACGCGGCGGTGGCGGATGTACGGGGCACGCGGGTTTCCTCTCCATGGAGCGGGGGCGTTGGAGTTGTCGGACCCTAGGAATTCTTTAACACGACCTACGAGAGAAGGCTCCTAACTCGTAGGTAACTTTCATGTGTCTCCGAAAGGTCCCTTTACTCCTTCCGGCGGGGTTGTCGCAGGGAGCGGCTAGCGTTGCCACCATGGCGAAGGCAGCGAAGACCACGTTCCGGTGCGCCGAGTGCGGATGGAGCACCCTCAAATGGGTGGGCCGCTGCGGCGAGTGCCAGGCCTGGGGCACGGTCGAGGAGGCCGGCGCCCCCGCGCCCTCCGCCGTCGCGCCCGCGCCCGTCACCTCCCGGGCCCGGCCCATCACCGAGATCAGCGTGGAGAGCGCCGAGGCCGTCCCCACCGGCGTCGACGAGCTCGACCGGGTGCTGGGCGGCGGCGCGGTCCCGGGCGGCGTGGTGCTGCTCGCCGGTGAGCCCGGCGTGGGCAAGTCCACCCTCCTGCTGGAGGTCGCCGCGATGCGCGCGGCCGAGGGCCCCGTGCTGTACGTGACCGGCGAGGAGTCGGCCGGGCAGGTGCGGCTGCGCGCCGAGCGGCTCGGCGCGCTCTCCGACAAGCTCTACCTGGCCGCCGAGACCTCCATCGCCTCCCTGGCCAGCCACGTGGACGCGGTCGGCCCCCGGCTGCTCATCGTGGACTCGGTGCAGACCATGGTCTCCCCCGACACCACAGGCGTCCCGGGCGGCGTCACCCAGATCCGGCAGGTGACCGGCGCGCTGATCCAGATCGCCAAGGAGCGCGGGATCGCCACCGTGCTCGTCGGCCACGTCACCAAGGACGGGTCCATCGCCGGTCCGCGGATGCTGGAGCACCTGGTGGACGTGGTGCTGCACTTCGAGGGCGAGCGCCACTCCCAGCTGCGGCTGCTGCGCGCGGTCAAGAACCGCTACGGGCCCACCGACGAGATCGGCTGCTTCGAGCTGACCGAGTCCGGCATCGTCGGTCTGCCCGACCCGAGCGGGCTGTTCCTCACCGAGCGCACCGACCCGGTGCCGGGCACGTGCGTCACCGTCGCCCTGGAGGGGCGGCGACCGCTCATCACCGAGGTCCAGGCCCTGGTCGCGCCGACCCCGCTGCCCGCGCCGCGCCGGGCCACCTCGGGCCTGGACACCTCGCGGGTGAACATGATCCTGGCGGTGCTGGAGAAGCGCACGGGCATGAGGCTGGCCAACATGGACGTGTACGCCTCCACGGTGGGCGGCGTGAAGCTGACCGAGCCCGCCGTGGACCTGGCGCTGGCGATGGCGGCGGCCAGCTCCAACAACGACGTCGCGCTGCCCGTCGGCTTCATCGCGATCGGCGAGGTGGGCCTGGCGGGCGACGTGCGCACCGTGAGCGGCGTGCGGCGCCGGGTGTCGGAGGCGCAGCGGCTCGGCTTCACCGAGGCGGTCGTGCCCAAGCACTTCGGCGACCCGATCCCGGGCATCCGCGTCCACGAGGTGGAGGAGCTGAGCGAGGCCCTGAGCCGGGTGGCCCGGCGGTCCCGGCGGGCCCGCGCCCCCCGGGACGAGGACTGAGCGCGGGTCCCCTCCCGACCGACGCGTCAGAAGTCGAAGACCGCGCCCTTCTCGCTCGTGAGCACGCACTCGTTGGAGAACTCCTCGCGGTAGTCCTCGGTGCCGTAGGCCACGGCGACCACCGGGTCGTAGACGAACGGGCAGGCCTGCTCCTCGCCCTTGACCCCCGCGAGCGAACCGGCCTCGGCGATGGCCTCGCAGGCCTCCTCGGCTCTGGGGTGCGTGCCCGCGGCGACGGGAGCGCACACCAGCGTGACCTCCCGCGTCTCGGCGTCGGTGAGGCCGTGGACGCGCAGGATGTAGCCGCTCTCGCCGCTCTGCGCCGCCTCGGCGGCGTGCGCGGGCGCGGCGAGCGCCAGCGCGAGGACGGGAGCGGCGGCCAGGGCCGGGACGATGCGATTCACGACAGCCTCCAGGGACGTGCGGGTTACAGACAGCACGGATGGTAATCGAACCATTACGCGAAGCTGCCGCTTTTCCGCAAGGTCGCCGGAATTTCCCCGCGCCGGGGTTCCGGCCCGGCCCGAATGCCGGGTGAAAAGCAAGGAAATCGGAGTTATGTCGGAGTTCCCGTCACTCCCGAACCGACACCCCGGCCAGGTGACCCACGACCCCGTAGCCGTCGGGCCGCAGGTCTCCCCCGGCGTCGGCCGTCCAGCGGCTGACCGAGGCCGCCGCCGCGGGCTCCCGCCTGCTCACCCGCCACACCTCGGCCTCCTCCAGGCCCTCCAGGATCCCCCGGAGCAGGACCACGACCGGCTCGTGGGCGAACAGCAGCACCCGCTCGCCCGGGTACTCCGCGCACAGGTCGCGCAGGAACGAGCGCAGCCGCAGCAGGACGTCGGCCAGGGACTCGCCGCGCTCGGGGCGGTGGTGCATCCGGTCGGCCAGGCGCCGGGGCGCCTCCCCGGGGTCGTACGCGTCGACCATGGCCGGGGTCATGAACGTGAAGGGGCCGCCGTCGTGGTCGCGCAGCCGCTCGTCCGGGTGCACGGGCAGGTCCAGCCCGGCCGCCTCCAGCGCCAGTCCGGCTGTGCGGCGGGCGCGCAGGTAGGTGGAGGAGAACACGACCCCGGGCCGCCGGTCGCCGGGCAGGGCCGCCAGCCAGCCCGCTCCCACGGCGCGGGCCTGGCGCTCGCCCAGTGGGGTGAGGTCCACGTCGGCGTTGCGCGCGGGCAGGCCCGCCGCGTCCAGGCGTCCGCCGTCGCGCGCGGCGGCGGCCAGGGCGGCGTTGAAGGCGCTCTGCCCGTGGCGGACGACCGTCAGTTCCGCCGGTCCTCGGTAGCGCATCGTCGCGTCCTCCCTCCGTTCCGGTCCGTGCGGGGGTCAGTCGAGCAGCGGCGGGAGCGCCTCCGCCCGGGCCGGGATGGCGGCGCTCAGGTCCCGCACGCGCTGGCCGCACTCGGCGCGGCCGCGCGCGGAGTCCATGGGGATGTTCTGCGCGACCAGGATCCGCGTCCGGGGGTTGTGCTCCCGCGTCTGGGCGACGAGCGTACTGCAGGCTTCCAGGACGGCGGCCGGTCCGATTCCGGCGGCGGGTCGCGCCGCGGTCCGTACGAGGAGGTTCTTCACGTGGGGACTCCCTGGGGAGACGAGAGCGGGCACCCCCGGAGGAGCGCCCGCTTGGGAGCGCTCCCAATCGCAGGAAGAGTATCCCCGAACTCCGGCGGCGTAAAGGGGCTCTTCCGCGCCGCGGAAACATCACCGCGGGGCCGGGGGTCGCGCGACCCCCGGCCCCGTGCCGTGCCGTGCGGCGGCTCAGGCCTTGAGCTGGAACGGCAGCTCGGGCTGGTCCCCGGCGTAGTCCCCGTGCAGGTTGGCCCGGTACCAGCCGGGCTGGGCCGAGGCGTCGGTGCCGCGGCAGTCCTCGAAGGAGCGCAGCCGCTCCCAGGTGAACGTGTACTCGTGCGGGACGCCCCTGCTGATCTGGCGCTTCTCCGCGCTCTCGTTCTCCGCGCAGTCGGCGGTGGAGAAGATCCGGTCGTCGCCCGAGTGGATGCGGATCTCCATGGCCTCGCCGCCCACGTCCACGGTGCAGGTCTGCTCGGCGGTGTTGACCACGGTGATCCTGAAGCCCGGGTCGGCGCCGGCTCCGTAGACCTCCTGGTCCTCCTCCGCGTACTCGAAGGTCACCACGACGTCCTGCGGGCGGCAGAGGTCCTCGGGACGCTCCGGAGCGGGCACATCGCCGCCCTCGCCGCCCTCGGCGGAGCCGCCGTCACCGGCCGCGCCGCCGGAGCCCTCGGAGTCCTCGGCGCCCTCGGAGGGGTCGGCGCTCTCCTGCGCCCCCTCGGAGGGGTCGGCCTCGGGTTCCTCGCTCGCGTCCGCGGAGGGCTCGGTGGGTGAGACACTGGGAGAGGCCTCGATACCCGCGTCCGAGCGGGTCGGCTCGCCGCTCCCGTCGCCGGAGGGACGGCAGGCGTACGCGATGAGCGCGAGCACCAGCAGGGCCCCGGCCAGCACGAAGGCACGCCGCTTCCAGTAGGTCTCGCGGCTGACGGCTCCTGGTTGTCCGGTACTTGACGCCATGCGCCGTAGTATTGCGGTTTTGCGTGTACCTCACCTACTCAACCCGCCGATTCCCAGTTAAAGATGAGCGATAACCCTTACAGCACCCCGGTTCTGGCGTGGTACGAGAGTCACGCCCGCGACCTTCCCTGGCGTCGGCCCGACGCCTCCCCGTGGTCGATCCTGGTCAGCGAGATCATGCTCCAGCAGACGCCCGTGGTGCGCGTCCTGCCCGCCTGGCGCGCCTGGATGGAGCGCTGGCCCACCCCGGCCGACCTGGCCCGGGAGCCCTCCGGGGAGGCGGTGCGCATGTGGAACCGGCTCGGCTACCCGCGCCGGGCCCTGCGCCTGCACGCGTGCGCGGTGGCGATCACCGAGGAGCACGGCGGGCGGGTCCCCGACGACCACGCCACCCTGCTGTCCCTGCCGGGCGTCGGCGCCTACACCGCCGCGGCGGTGGCGAGCTTCGCCTTCGGTCAGCGGCACGCCATTCTGGACACGAACGTTCGACGTGTCCTGGCGAGAGCCGAAACCGGGGTCCAGTACCCGCCGAAAACACAGACGAAGGCGGAGACCGCCCTCGCCGAGTCCCTGCTGCCGTCCGCGCCCCCGGTGGCCGCCCGCTGGGGTGTGGCCGTCATGGAGCTGGGCGCGCTGGTGTGCACCGCGCGCACGCCCGCGTGTGCGGACTGCCCGATCGCCCGGCAGTGCGCCTGGCGGCTCGCGGGCAAGCCCGCCTACGACGGCCCGCCCCGGCGCGGCCAGACCTACGCGGGCACCGACCGGCAGGTGCGCGGACGGCTGCTGGCGGTGCTGCGCGACTCCGCCCACCCGGTGCCCAAGGGCGCGCTGGACGTCGTCTGGGACGACCACGTCCAGCGCGAGCGTGCCCTGGACGCGCTGGTCTCCGACGGCCTGGTGGACCCCCTGGACGACGGCCGGTACGCCCTGCCGAGCTGAGCGCGTTCCGGCCCGGTGCCGCCCTCGGTCAGCGGCCGGGGGGCAGGCGCGCCCCGGTCCGCGCGGCCGGGGGACGGGCGCCTCAGGTCCGCGGGCCGGAGTACCGCGCCGCGGCGGTCCCGGACTCCCCCGCGGGGTCGGCCTCGGTGCCGGAGTGGCCGTCGCTGCACGGCGCGCCCGGCTCGGGGGTGTTCTCGCCCTGGACGAACTCGACGAGGTACTCCGCCAGACGCGGGTCCTCGGGGTCCTCCAGGAGGATCTGGGAGCCCCAGGCCGACGCCACCACGGGGGCGGGCAGGCCCTCCACGGGACTGACCACCAGGTAGTCGCCGGGCGAGTAGTACCCGGCCAGGGTCTGGACCTGGTCCCGGGAGAGGCCGGGGTCGTAGGCGATCCACACGGCGCCGTGCTCCTGGGCGTGCACGACGTACTCCGAGCGCAGGGGCTGGTCGTAGACGCCGCAGTCCTGCCAGATCGGGTAGTGCGGCCCGCCCGCGGGCGGGAACATCCCGTAGTCGACGGTCTCGCCCTCGTCCACGTGCTCGCTGGACAGGCCCTCGTAGTACCGCACCTCGCCGACACCCTCCGCGGAGACGCCGCCGCCACCTCCGGAGAACAGCCACACGGCGGCGATCCCGCCGCCCAGCATGAGGACGACGACCAGGGCGACGGCCCCGATGATCAGGCCGGTCCCGCCCCTCCTGCGCGGCTGGGGCTGGTGCGGGTACGGGCCGTAGGGCCCCTGGGGGCCGTGAGGGCCCTGGGGTCCGGGCGGACCTCCGTGGGGCCCCTGCGGCCCCATGGGCGGCACGCCGCCCGGGGGGAACTGCCCCGGGGGAGGCGGGCCGCCGGACGGGGGCGGGCCGCCGGGCGGGACCGCGCCGTGGTGTCCGGAGGGCGCCTCACCCGGTCGGGGGCCGTGGGGAGCGGGTCCGGGCTGCGGCTGCCGCGCCTGCCACGGATCGTGCTGTCGGGGGTCTGGNCTGGATGAGTCACGTTCGCACCTTAGAACATGTCCGGCGAACACACACCCCGCTGCGCGACGGGCGGAATCCGCCGGACACGCCCCCCGTCCCACGACGAAGGGGGCACCCCCGCAGGGGTGCCCCCGATGTCAGGCGCGGCCGGGCGGTGCTACTCCCGCTTGCCCGCGGCCGACTCCTCGACCTCGGGCGTGTCCGGCACCTCGGCCGGCTTGGGCACGCCCTTGAAGGTGAACTTGGCGTCCGTGCCCTCGCCCTCGGCGTCGATCACGACGATCTGACCCGCCTTGAGGTCGCCGAACAGGATCTTCTCGGACAGCTGGTCCTCGATCTCCCGCTGGATCGTCCGGCGCAGCGGACGGGCGCCCAGCACCGGGTCGAACCCGCGCTCGGACAGGACCTTCTTGGCCTTGGGGCGCAGCTCGATCCCCATGTCCCGCTCCTTGAGACGGCCGTCCAGGTTCGTGATCATCAGATCCACGATCTGGAAGATCTCCTTCTCGGTCAGCTGGTGGAAGACGATGATGTCGTCCACACGGTTGAGGAACTCGGGCCGGAAGTTGGTCTTGAGCTCCTCGCTGACCTTGGCCTTCATCCGCTCGTAGTTGGTCTGGGCGTCGTCCTCCTTGGCGAAGCCCATGGCCTGGCCCTTGGAGATGTCCCGGGTGCCCAGGTTGGTCGTCATGATGATGACCGTGTTCTTGAAGTCGACGATGCGACCCTGGGCGTCGGTGAGACGTCCCTCCTCCAGCACCTGGAGCAGCGAGTTGAAGATGTCGTTGTGGGCCTTCTCGATCTCGTCGAAGAGCACCACGGAGAACGGCTTGCGGCGCACCTTCTCGGTGAGCTGGCCGCCCTCCTCGTAGCCCACGTACCCGGGCGGGGAGCCGAACAGCCGCGAGACGGTGTGCTTCTCCATGAACTCGGACATGTCCAGCTGGATCAGCGCGTCCTCGTCCCCGAACAGGAACTCGGCCAGCGTCTTGGACAGCTCGGTCTTACCCACACCGGACGGACCGGCGAAGATGAACGAACCGCCCGGGCGCTTGGGGTCCTTGAGCCCGGCGCGGGTACGGCGGATCGCCTGGGAGAGCGCCTTGATGGCGTCCTCCTGGCCGATGACGCGCCGGTGCAGCTCGTCCTCCATGCGCAGCAGCCGGGAGGACTCCTCCTCGGTGAGCTTGAAGACCGGGATGCCGGTGGAGGCGGCCAGGACCTCGGCGATGAGCTCCTCGTCCACCTCGGCCACGACGTCCATGTCGCCGGCCTTCCACTCCTTCTCCCGCTGCGCCTTCTTGCCCAGGAGCTGCTTCTCGTCGTCGCGCAGCGACGCCGCCTTCTCGAAGTCCTGCGCGTCGATCGCGGACTCCTTGTCGCGGCGCACGCCGGCGATCTTCTCGTCGAACTCGCGCAGGTCCGGCGGAGCGGTCATCCGGCGGATGCGCATCCGCGAGCCCGCCTCGTCGATGAGGTCGATCGCCTTGTCCGGCAGGAACCGGTCGCTGATGTAGCGGTCGGCCAGCTGCGCGGCGGCCACCAGCGCGCTGTCGGTGATGGAGACCCGGTGGTGGGCCTCGTAGCGGTCGCGCAGGCCCTTGAGGATCTCGATGGCGTGCTTGATGGTCGGCTCGTCCACCTGGATGGGCTGGAAGCGGCGCTCCAGCGCGGCGTCCTTCTCCAGGTACTTGCGGTACTCGTCCAGCGTGGTCGCGCCGATGGTCTGGAGCTCACCCCGGGCCAGCATGGGCTTGAGGATGGAGGCGGCGTCTATGGCACCCTCCGCCGCGCCCGCTCCGACCAGCGTGTGCAGCTCGTCGATGAACAGGATGATGTCGCCGCGGGTGCGGATCTCCTTGAGCACCTTCTTGAGGCGCTCCTCGAAGTCACCGCGGTAGCGGCTGCCCGCGACCAGCGCGCCCAGGTCCAGCGTGTACAGCTGCTTGTCCTTGAGCGTCTCGGGGATCTCGCCCTTGACGATCTTCTGGGCCAGACCCTCGACCACGGCCGTCTTGCCGACGCCGGGCTCACCGATCAGGACCGGGTTGTTCTTGGTCCTGCGGGACAGGACCTGCATGACGCGCTCGATCTCCTTGTCCCTGCCGATGACCGGGTCGAGCTTGCTCTCCCGGGCGGCCTGGGTCAGGTTGCGACCGAACTGGTCCAGCACCAGCGAGGTGGAGGGGGTGGACTCCGACGAGGCGCCCGTGGCCTGCGGCTCCTTGCCCTGGTAGCCGTGCAGCAGCTGGATGACCTGCTGGCGCACGCGGTTGAGGTCCGCGCCCAGCTTGACGAGGACCTGGGCGGCGACGCCCTCGCCCTCGCGGATCAGGCCCAGCAGTATGTGCTCGGTACCGATGTAGTTGTGACCGAGCTGAAGCGCCTCGCGCAGCGACAGCTCCAGGACCTTCTTGGCCCGCGGGGTGAACGGGATGTGCCCCGACGGGGCCTGCTGCCCCTGGCCGATGATCTCCTCAACCTGCTGCCGAACCGCTTCGAGGCTGATACCAAGGCTCTCCAGAGCCTTGGCGGCGACGCCCTCACCCTCGTGGATGAGGCCGAGCAGGATGTGCTCCGTACCGATGTAGTTGTGGTTGAGCATCCTGGCCTCTTCCTGGGCCAGAACCACCACTCGCCGCGCGCGGTCGGTAAACCTCTCGAACATGTCTCGTCGCTCCTCTACAGAGCGGTCAGGCAGGGACGGTTCACTCCGACCCAACTCTTCCGCATATCGGCCCCACAGGGATGAACCGCCCCGGGGAGCGCTGTCGCACCCGTCCGAACGGTCGACCGGCTGCCGACCAGACGTAGGCCTCCGTACGGTCGGCCGCAGCCGTCCGTGCCAGAGACTTTCCCCGACGATAGGGCGTTCACCCAACATCCAACTACCAATTGCGGCGTCAGATTTCCCTGTACGCCGAAGGCGAACGGCCCGGGCTCTCCCTGTGTCACAGGAGTGCCCGGACCGCGCACGTGTAAGCGTTATCGGCTCTGAGCGAACAAGCCGCGTGTTGTTCTTCCGACCGGACCGTTCGGTCGGGGAAAGCGGGAAATGCGCGCCGTCGACCGGAGCGGGGAGGGGTGGGACTCGGGCCCCGCGACCGGGGTCGCGGGACCGGAAGCGAGTGCCTTTCCCCGGGACCGGGAGGTCGTGCGCGGCCCCGTCGTGCGCGCGGACGCGGCGTCGCGGCGCTCCGGCGGACTGCCCCGGCCCGCCTCGCCGTCCGGCCCAACCCGTGGGTGTGGCGGCGGAGGCCTGGAGCCGCGGGGCCGGAAGACCGCTGTCATCGGCGCGGAGCCCTGTCCCGCGCTCCGTGCCGCCCGAAGGACCCGGCGGGCCCGGCGTATCCCCTGGCATCCCGTGTCGCTGGGCCGCTCCGCGGCCCGGGATGATCGGGTTCGGGTGTCTCCCCCCGGCAGGTACCGACCGTAATTTCGATCAAGACCTGACAACATTTCGGCGAACCGGGGGTCGGCGGCAAACCTAGCCCTTGATGGCCTCATATTCGGCGACGATCGCCGCGGGGATACGGCCGCGCTCATTGACGGGCTTGCCCGCGGCCTTCGCCCAGGCGCGAATCTCGGCGCTGCGCTCACGGCTGGGAGCATTCCGGCTGCCGGTACGGCGGCCCGCGCTGCGGGACGCCTTGGCCGGAGCCTTGCGGGCGGCGTCGACGAACGGCGTAAGGGCCTCGCGGAGCTTGGCCGCATTACCCGCGCTGAGGTCGATTTCGTACACGGAGCCGTCCAGACCGAACGTCACCGTCTCCTCGGCCTCGCCGCCGTCGAGGTCGTCGACCAGGAAAACCTGGACCTTCTGTGCCATGGAATCAAACCTTTCAGAAGAGCGGTGTCTCCACACCTGAATGTAAAGCTATCTCGCGAGAACGCGGAAGACAATTCCCGGCGTGCCTGAAATCACCCGGACACCGTCTCGGGTTTCGGGGGTCACCGGCAGGCGCGCGGGATCGGCGAGATGGCCCGCGCACGCGCGTGGCCGGTTCGCCGCTCCCCGAGGGGCGCGTGATCGGTCGAGTACCGTATCAACGACCGTCGGATTCGGTGCGTTCCCCACCCTGGACAATCGGCGTCGCGTTCGCTGCTCCCGGCTCTGCGTCCCCGGAAGCGTCCCCGCCCTCACCCGCACCCTCGGCCGCCTCGTCCTTGCTGACCAGGCTTCCGTCCATCCGGCGGGGCGCCATCTCCTTGCGCAGCAGCTGGACGACGAAGGTGCAGAAGACGGCGCCGACAACCACCGGTGGGATGAGCGCCGACAATACGTCGATCAGTCCAGGGGGAAGCACCGACGACAAAAAGTTCCCCATCGAAGCCGTCCACCCTTCCTGGTTGTTACTTATTGCAGCAAATACCCGACTCCGTGTCGGGCTGCTCCTGGGGGATGGCTCGCCAGGCACCCGGGCAAACGCATACCGGACATCATAGACATCGTTTGCCCCCGGTTTGACACCGGACGTACCCGAGGCGCCTCCGGCAAACCCGATGGGGGGTCAATGTCCGACCGTGCGTTCGGCGTCCTGGTGTGTCCGCGTGGGAACACCGTGTCCGTCGGCGTCAAATCCCGACCCTTCGCCACCGCTCCGCGGAACTTCCTTCAACGTGTGGGCGGGACTCTGCCCCCGGGGTACACATTACCCGCCCCCTTCCCCGGCCCCGCCATCCGGTTGTGCATAAGCTGCGCGGACGCGGGGAGGACGCGGTGTTGGCCCGGCTGCGGCCCGTATGGGGAACTTGGTCCCGAGTGAGCGCGAAAACCTTTAGGTCCGGGCGGTTCACGTTGCCGCGTCGAGGTGCACAAGCATGCGGGTGTTCCCGAGGGTGTTGGGCTTAACCCGCTCCAAGTCGAGAAATTCGGCGACGCCCTCGTCATAGGAACGCAGGAGTTCCTCGTACACACGGGAGGAGACGGGTGTGCCCTGGATCCGGGCAAAGCCGTGTTTGGCGAAGAAACCGGTCTCGAATGTCAGGCAGAACACACGGCGCACGCCCAACTCCCGAGCGGTGTCGAGCAGCGCGGACACGATCCTGTGGCCGACGCCGAACCCGCGCAGGGAGGGGTCGACGGCCACGGTGCGCACCTCCGCCAGGTCCTCCCAGAGCACGTGCAGCGCGCCGCAGCCCACCACGCGGTACTCGGTCCCGGCGGCGGCGGAGGGCTCGGCGGGGCCCGCTCCGGGCAGGGGGGCGCCGGAGGCGGGGTCAGCGTCGGGCTGGGAGGCGGGGGCGGGGTCAGCGTCGGGGACCACCTCGGCCTCGGCCACCCAGAACTCCTGGACGTCCTCGTAGAGGTTGACGGTGCTCTTGGAGAGCACCCGCCGGTCGACGGTGTAGGTGTCGACGAGGCGTCGGACGGCGGCGACGTCGCGCGTCCTGGCGCGGCGCACGTGAACATGGCGAACGGGCATAGCCGGACCAGACTACGCCCGGGCCCCGCGCCCGGCGGACGCGCGCGGTCCGAAAACGCGTCGGCACCCACCGGTGTGCCGGTGGGTGCCGTGGTGGGGGCCGCGCCCGCCGGATCGCCCTTTTTCTCCGGCGGGCACCTTCTCCGGAGGACGCCCCGCGCCGTCGTGTGCCCGCGGCCCCGTGCCGCGGACGGCTCAGATGAGCTGGCGACGCGCGGCCCAGACGACCGCCTCGATGGGTGTGTTCACGCCGAGCACGTCGCAGATGTTGCGGATGCGGCGGCGCAGGGTGCGCGCGCTGAGTTCGAGGTGCCGGGCCGCCACCTCCGTGGTGACACCGGTGGCGATCTCGGCGAGCAGTTCGAGCTCCTCGTGGTTCAGTTCCACCGGCGCGTAGGGGCTGCTCACAGCCGTCTCGCGCGGGCGGGCCTGCAGGGGGACCACGTTCTCCCGGTGCTCCCTCGTCTGAAGGGTGCCCTGGTCGTCAGCGGTACGTCGTACGAGTGTGGCCTGTTCCACTCCGTCCTCCCTCATCATGTGAGTGCGGAACATCGACTCGTCACCTGGCGGACGCGAGCGCGCCGGGCACGGGTCTCCCCCTGCTCCGACGCGACGGACACCCCCGGGCGCACCGCTGTCCCCCACGTATCCCTCTGGCACAGGGACTGGGGGCGGGCGCACGGACGTCGCAGGGGCCGGTTCGCTGGAGGCTGGGACGGACAGACTCCACCGAGGGCGCACATGCGCACGGGGGGCACGGGCCGCGTCCGGCGGCCCCTCTCCCCGCTTACCGTCGTTCTCGATCCACTTCGGCGAACTCCACGGGTCTCGACCCGCTCACAGCACGCTAGGCCGCAGAGATGATACCGTCAAGACCCGATAAATCACCATGTGTAGTTATAGTGAGCCCTTCCGTGACAAGGTAATGGAAGGGAAAATACGCTGACTACATTGACCTGCGTAAACAATGTTGAGCGGAGAGTGGTCGACTTCGCCCCGCCTCGGTCGGCAAAAAACTTCGGAACTGTCCGGTGGGACACGCGCCCGTGGCCGCCGGTTCGCCCAGCCCGTCCGGCCTGTCCAGCTGGGGGGACGGAACGCGTGGTACGGGCCCTGTCCCGGCGGAGGGGACGGGGCCGCCGCACCGTGTGCGCGACGGCCCCGCTCCGCCTTTCGGTCGTCCGACCGATGCCGTTATATCCCCGGTAAATCCGGACCCATGGTGCTGCGGCTCAATCCCCGGAAGGCTTCACGATCGGGAAAAGGACAGTTTCCCGGATGTTCTTTCCGGTGAAGGCCATGAGCAGGCGGTCGATACCGACGCCCACACCGCCGGTCGGCGGCATTCCGTACTCCAGGGCCCGCAGGAAGTCCTCGTCCAGCTGCATCGCCTCGGGGTCGCCCTCCGCGGCCATCAGCGACTGCCGGGTGAGGCGCTCGCGCTGCTCGACCGGGTCGACCAGCTCCGAGTAGCCCGTGCCCATCTCCATGCCGAACCCGATGAGGTCCCACTTCTCGGTGAGCAGCGGGTCCTCGCGGTGCTGCCGGGTGAGCGGGCTGGTCTCCACCGGGAAGTCGCGCACGAAGGTGGGCTGGACGAGCGTGTGCTCCACCAGCTCCTCGAAGAGGTGCTCGACGAGCTTGCCCTGCCCCCAGGAGGGGTCGTACTCCACGCCCCGGGAGTCGGCCAGGCCGCGGACCTCGCTGATCGGCGTGCGCGGGTCGACCTCGGCGCCCAGCGCCTCGGACACCGCCCCGTACAGGGTGACCTGCGGCCACTCCCCGCCCAGGTCGTAGGTCCGCCCGTCCCGCTCGACCACCGTCGAGCCGAACACGGCGCGCGCCGCCTCCTGGATGAGCTCGCGGGTCAGGTCGGCCATGACGTTGTAGTCGGCGTAGGCCTGGTAGAACTCCAGCATCGTGAACTCGGGGTTGTGCGTGGAGTCCGCGCCCTCGTTGCGGAAGTTCCGGTTGACCTCGAAGACCTTCTCCAGCCCGCCCACGACCAGCCGCTTGAGGGACAGCTCGGGGGCGATGCGCAGGTACAGGTCCATGTCGTAGGCGTTGATGTGGGTGGTGAACGGGCGCGCCGTGGCTCCGCCGTGCACCTGCATCAGCATGGGCGTCTCGACCTCGACGAAGTCGCGGGAGGCGAGCCCCTCCCGGATCGCGCGGATGGCGGCCGAGCGGCGGCGCACCATCTGCTGGGACTCGGGGTTGACGATGAGGTCGACGTAGCGCTGGCGTACCCGGGCCTCGGGGTCGGTCAGGCCCTTGTGCTTCTCCGGGAGCGGGCGCAGGCACTTGGCGGTCAGCGTCCAGCCGGTCACCAGGATCGACAGCTCTCCGCGGCGGGAGGTGATGACCTCGCCCTCCACGCCCACGTGGTCGCCCAGGTCGACGTCGGCCTTCCAGGCGTCCAGGCGCTCCTGGCCCACCTGGTCCAGGGACAGCATGATCTGGATGTCGCCGGTCTCGTCGCGCAGGGTGGCGAAGCACAGCTTGCCGCCGGTGCGGTAGAGCATGACGCGTCCGGCGACGGAGACCTCCGCGCCCGTGCGGGTGTCCGGTTCCAGTCCCTGGTGTTTGTCGCGCACGGCCCCGATCGACGTGGACCGCGGGAAGGTCACGGGGAAGGGGTCGGTGCCCTCCTCCCGCAGACGGTCCAGCTTCTGGCGCCGGACCCGCATCTGTTCGGGCAGGTCGTCGTAGGTGTCGTCGTGCGCGTCATTCACGCGCACGATCCTACCGGCGGCCGCGGTCCGGCCCGACCGGTCGGCGGTCGCGGGCGGGCCGCCCGCGCCGGAGGCCGCGGTTGCGGCCCCGCCCCGGGGAGGGGCACCGTGGGGGCCGGGGTGGCGCGGCTCACTAGTATTGCGCTGCCCTGCCCCGCGTCTTCGCAGCCGAGAGCAGTACCTACCGAGAGATGGACCCCACTGGTGAGTGTTGAGGGAAGCACGAGAGCCGTCGTCACGGCGCTGTGCGCGAATCTGGGAATCGCCGCGACGAAGTTCGTGGCCTACCTCCTGACCGGATCGTCGTCGATGATGGCCGAGTCCATCCACTCGGTCGCCGACTCCAGCAACCAGGCGCTGCTGCTCATCGGCGGCAAGCGGGCCCGCCGGGGCGCCACCGAGGAGCACCCCTTCGGCTACGGCCGCGAGCGCTACGTGTACGCGTTCATGGTGGCGATCGTGCTGTTCAGCCTGGGCGGCCTGTTCGCGCTCTACGAGGCCTGGCACAAGATCTCCCATCCCGAGCCGATCACGGCCTGGCAGTGGGTCCCCGTGGCCGTGCTGCTGGTGGCGATCGTGCTGGAGTCGTTCGCCATGCGTACGGCGATCAAGGAGTCCAACGCGGTCCGGGGCAAGGCGACCTGGGTGCAGTTCGTCCGCCGCTCCAAGTCCCCCGAGCTGCCGGTGATCCTGCTGGAGGACGCGGGCGCGCTGCTGGGCCTGGTGTTCGCCCTGGCCGGTGTCAGCCTGACCCTGATCACGGGCAACGGCCTGTGGGACGGCCTGGGCACCGCCGCCATCGGCGTCCTGCTGGTGGCCATCGCGATCGTGCTGGCCGTCGAGGTCAAGAGCCTGCTCATCGGCGAGTCCCCCCCGAGCGAGAA
>ANAW01000018.1:0-24813 GCA_000340945.1 Nocardiopsis synnemataformans DSM 44143
CGCGATCGTGCTGGCCGTCGAGGTCAAGAGCCTGCTCATCGGCGAGTCCGCCACGAGCGAGAACGTGCGGGCCATCCGTCAGGCCATCGAGTCGGTCGAGGACATCGACCGCCTGATCCACATGCGCACCCAGCACGTGAGCCCCGAGGAGCTGCTGGTGGCCGCCAAGGTGGCCGTGGACGCGCGCGACGACGCGGGCCGGATCACGCGGGCGATCAACGAGGCCGAGGACCGCATCCGGACGGCGGTGCCCATCGCCACGCTGGTCTACATCGAGCCGGACCTGTTCCGGAGCGGCGCCTCGCCGGAGGCGAGCCCCGGCACCGTCTCCTCGGGCTGAACCGAGGGCGGTGGTGCGGCGGGCGGGGCCCGNAACTCCTGGAAACCGTCCCTTTACACACGGTAACAGGTGTAAACTGGGTGCATGAGTCGCACAAACATTGACATCGACGACGAACTGGTCAGTACCGCCATGGAACGCTTCCAGGTGGGCACCAAGCGCGAAGCCGTGGACATCGCCCTTCGCCGGGCCGTGGGCACGCCGCTCACCAAGGAGTTCCTCCTCAGCCTGGAGGGCATCGGTTGGGAGGGCGACCTGAACGAGATGCGCCGCTCCGGTTTCGAGGACGAGGCGCCCACCCCGTGAACACCGTCTACCTGGTCGACAGCTCCGCCTGGGTGGAGTACCTGCGCAAGACCGGTTCCGAGACCCACGTCTTCGTCAGGGAACTCATCGAGGACAGCGCCAACCTGGCCACCACGGAACCCGTCGCCGCCGAGATCCTGAGCGGGGCGAAGAGCTCCACCGAGCTCCAGCACTTGGAACGCCTCACCGACGGCCTGATCCAGTTGTCCCTGGACAACAGACTCGACTTCCACCATTCGGCGGGCCTCTACCGTGAGGCCCGCTCCAGGGGCAAGACCATCCGCAAGCTCTACGACTGCCTCATCGCGGCCGTGGCCCTGCGCACCGACGCGGTCCTCGTGCACTGCGACCGCGACTTCGACCACCTCGCCGAGGTGTTCCCCCGGCTGCGCGTGCAGCGGCACGACCAGGACTGAGCCCGCCGGGGCGGAAGGGCTGCCCCCTCGCCCCCGCCCCGGACCCGGATCAGCCGGCGTTGCGCTCGTAGACCAGGCGCAGGCCGATGAGGGTCAGCCACGGCTCGTGCAGGTCGACGGTCTCGCACTCGGCCACCACGATGGAGGCGAGCCCCCCGGTGGCCACCACGGTCACGTCGTCGGGCGCGTCGGTGAGCTCGGCGACCATGCGGTCCACGATCCCGTCCACCTGGCCCGCGAACCCGAACACGATGCCCGAGCGCAGCGCCTCGGTGGTGTTCTTGGCGATGGCCGAGCGCGGCTTGACGATCTCCACCATGTGCAGCTGGGCGCCGCGCCGGGACAGGGCGTCCACGGAGATGTCGATGCCCGGGGCGATGGCCCCGCCCACGTACTCCCCGCGCGCGCTGACCGCGTCGAAGGTCGTCGCGGTCCCGAAGTCCACCACCACCGCGGGGCCGCCGTAGAGGTGGTTGGCGGCCAGCGCGTTGATGATCCGGTCGCTGCCCACCTCCTTGGGGTTGTCCATCCGGATCGGCACCCCGGTCTTGACCCCGGGTTCGACGATCACGGCCGGGACGTCCCCGAAGTGGCGGCGGAACATGTCCCGCATCTCGTGCTGCACCGACGGGACCGAGCAGCACATCGCGATCCCGTCGATGTCCTCGGGACGGCCCAGGCTGCTGCCGTCGACGAGCCCCCGCAGGACCACGGCCCACTCGTCGGCCGTGCGCCTGGTGTCGGTTCCCACCCTCCAGTGTTCGAGAAGGTCGTCGGATGCGAAGAGACCGAAGACCGTCTCGGAGTTGCCGACGTCGATCGCGAGCAGCATGCTGGGGGCCTCATCCGTGGTCGAAGTGGTGTGTTCTCAAGGAATCTTCCACCACCCGGGCCGCTCACAACAGGTCAAGTGCGATATCCAGCGCCGGGCTGGAGTGGGTGAGCGCCCCGACCGCCAGGTAGTCCACCCCGGTGCGGGCCACGTCGCCCGCCACGTCCAGGGTCAGGCCGCCGGAGGACTCCAGCCTCGCGCGGCCCGCGACCAGCGCGACGGCCTCGCGGAGCCGTTCGACGGTGAAGTTGTCGAGCAGGATCTCCTCGGCGCCCGCGGCGATGGCGTCCTCGATCTGGTCGGTCCGGTCCACCTCGACCTCCAGGGGCAGGTCGGGGAAGCGCGCGCGGATGGCGCGGACCGCCTCGCCGACGCCGCCCGCGGCGACGACGTGGTTGTCCTTGACCAGTCCGGCGTCGCTGAGGCCGTAGCGGTGGTTGACCCCGCCGCCGCAGCGCACGGCGTACTTCTCCAGCGCGCGCAGTCCCGGGCGGGTCTTGCGGCTGTCCCGGATCCGGGCGCCCGTCCCGGCCACGGCGTCCACCCACGCGCGGGTGGCGGTGGCGATTCCGGACATGTGGGTGAGGAGGTTGAGTGCGGTCCGCTCCGCGGTGAGCAGGTCGCGGGTGCGCGCGGTGACCGTCATCAGGACGTCGCCGCGCTTGACCGCGTCGCCGTCGGCCACGGTCCGGTGCGCCTCCAGGGTCCCGTCGGCGACCAGCCAGAAGACGAGTTCGGCGAGCGGGAGGCCGCTGACGGTGCCGTCGGCGCGGGCCACCACGTGCGCGGTGCGCACCTGGTCGCCGGGGATGGTCGCGACGGTGGTGACGTCGATGCCCGGCCCCGCCGTGAGGTCCTCGGACAGGGCGCGGCGGACCAGGTCCACGTGGGACTGCGAGGGGGCGGTGTACGGGAGGGTGAACTCGGCGCGCGCCTCCGGGTCGGCGCCCGGACCGGCGCCCGCGCCCGCACCGGCGAGGGGGAAGCCGATGGAGTCCAGTTCCGCGGTGAGCGCGGGCGGCAGGGAGGGCGTCCAGTCCTCATCCGTGGTCACGATGGTGTTCCCTTCCAGTCGGACGACGACGGGGCGGATGCGGAGCCCGGGCACGGGCCCGGGGTGGTCGGCGCGCTGGTGGGCGCCTCTGCTCTCGGTCCTGTGCAGCGCGGCGGCGGCCACGAGCCGGGCCGCGGTGAGCAGGTTGGCGGCCTCCCAGGCGGCCACGTCGGGGGTGGCCGGGGAACCGGGGCGGGCGAGGGCGTCGAGTTCGGCGGTCAGCTCGGCGAGCCCCTCGCCGGTGCGCAGCACCCCGGCGTGGCGTGACATCAGGGTACGCACGCGGACCGCGGTGGCGGGGTCGGGGAGCGGGGTGACGGTGCCGACGGCCTCGGCCCGCGCGGGCCGGGGGGCGGGGCCGCGCGCCAGGCGGGCGGCGATCCGGTCGGCGTAGACCAGCCCCTCCAGCAGGGAGTTGGAGGCGAGGCGGTTGGCGCCGTGCACCCCGGTGCGGGCGACCTCGCCGACGGCCCACAGGCCGGGGACCGAGGTGCGGCCGTCGATGTCGACCTCGGCGCCGCCGGACGCGTAGTGGGCGGCGGGGGCGACGGGGACCGGCTGGGCGAGCGGGTCGATGCCGTGTTCGCGGCAGGAGGCGAGGATCGTCGGGAAGCGCCTCTCCCAGGTGGCCCGGCCGAAGTGGCGGGTCTCCAGGTAGACGTGGTCGACGCCCTGCTCGGCCATCGTGCGGGCGATGGTGCGGGCCACCACGTCGCGGGGGGCGAGGTCGGCCAGCTCGTGGACGCCCTCCATGATGCGCCTGCCCCCGGCGTCCACCAGGTAGGCGCCCTCGCCGCGCAGGGCCTCGGAGACCAGGGGCTGGCGCCCGCGCGCGTCGGGGCCGAGCCAGAGCACGGTGGGGTGGAACTGGATGAACTCCAGGTCGCGCAGGCGCGCCCCGGCGCGGGCGGCCAGGGCGAGGCCGTCGCCGGTGGACACGGGCGGGTTGGTGGTGGCGGCGAAGACCTGCCCCATGCCGCCGGTGGCCAGCACCACGGCGGGGGCCAGGACCGCGCCGACGCCGTCGCGGGCGCCCTCGCCCATGACGTGCAGGGTGGCGCCGCACACCGCTCCCGTGGCGGGGTCGCGCAGGGCGTCCAGGGCCACGGCGTGCTCGACGGCCTCGATCCGCTCCTCGGCCAGGACGGCGGCCACGAGGGCGCGCTGGATCTCGGCTCCGGTGGCGTCGCCGCCCGCGTGCGCGACGCGGTCGGCGCGGTGGCCGCCCTCGCGGGTGAGGGCCAGGGCGCCGTCCTCGGCGAGGTCGAACTCGGCGCCCAGGCCGATGAGCCAGCGCAGGGCGTCGGGTCCCTCGGCGGCCAGGACGTTGACCGCGTGGGGGTCGGACAGGCCCGCCCCGGCCAGGTGGGTGTCGACCATGTGGGCGACGGGCCCGTCCTCGGGCGCCATGGCCGCGGCGATCCCGCCCTGGGCGTAGGCGGTGGAGCCGGTGGACAGGCGGTCCTTGGTGACGAGCACGACCCGGCCGTGTCCGGTGCGCTGGACGTAGCGCAGCGCGGTGCTCAGACCGGCGATGCCCGAGCCAACGACCGCGACGTCGGCCTCGATCGTCCACCCCGGCTCGGGCGCGTCGAGCCGTGTCTGGAGGGGTGCGCTCATCTGGTTCTCTCTTCCGGGGTGCCGCCGGTACGCGGCGCTGGTGCGCGACGGGTCCGGCCCTCCCCTGGGACGCGGGGCGGGGGACGGCCTAGAGGGTCAGGGACACGTTGTCGATGAGCCGGGTCGCGCCGACGCGGGCGGCGACGGCCAGGACGGCCTCGCCCGCGTGGTCGGCGGGGACGTCGGCGAAGGTCGCGGGGTCGACCAGGGCGAGGTAGTCGAGCTCGACGGGGGGTTCGGCCCCGGCCGCGTCGTCCAGGACGGCCCGGGCCGCGGCGCGGACGGCGTCGGGGCCCGCGGAGGCGGCGGCGCGGCCCGCCTCCAGGGCGCGGGACAGGGAGAGCGCGCTGGCGCGCTCGGCCCCGGACAGGTAGACGTTGCGGCTGGAGGTGGCCAGGCCGTCGGGGTCGCGCAGGGTGGGCGCGCCGACGATCTCCACGGGCATGTTGAGGTCGGCGGCCATGCGGCGGACCACGGCGAGCTGCTGGACGTCCTTGCTCCCGAAGACCGCGAGGTCCGGGCCGACCAGGTGCAGGAGCTTGCTGACCACGGTGAGCACGCCGGTGAAGAACCCGGGGCGGGAGGCGCCCTCCAGCCGCTCGCCCATCGCGCCCGCGTGGACGGTGACCGTCTGCTCGACGGGGTACATGGTGTCGACGCCGGGGGCGAAGACCACGTCGACGCCCTCCTCCGCGCACACGGCGGTGTCGGTGCCCAGGGTGCGCGGGTAGCGGTCGAAGTCCTCGTTCGGCCCGAACTGGAGCGGGTTGACGAAGACGCTGACGACCACGGTGTCGGCGCGTTCGCGGGCCAGGCGCATGAGGCTGCGGTGGCCCTCGTGCAGAGCGCCCATGGTGGGGACGAGGGCGACGCGCCCGGCGTCGGCGAGGGCGCGGCGCAGCTCGTCGGGCGTGTGCGCGACGAGGGGGCCGGAGGTGGCGGAGTGGGATGCGGTCATCGGTGGTTTCCCGTGGTGGTGTTCTGCGTCGCGGCGGCCGTGTGCGCGCCGGACCCGGCGCGTCCTCAGCGGCGGAGGACGTCGAGCAGGCGCGCGGCGTCCTCGGGCTTGAGCATTCCGGCGTTGATGGCGCGGTCGGCGGTGAGCCGGGCGAGTTCGACGTAGCTGGCCACGCTCTCGGGGGCGTTCTCCCGCAGCTGCTCGATGTGCCCGGCGACGGTTCCGGCGTCGCCGCGCAGGACGGGGCCGCTCAGTCCGTGGATGCCCAGGCGCAGGGCGTTGTCCAGGGCCGCGCCGAGCATGGGGGCGAGCATGCGGCCGGGTTCGGGGACCCCGGCGGAGGCGAGCAGGGCGGCGCTGTCGGAGACCAGGGTGACCAGGTGGTTGGCGCCTCCGGCGAGGGCCGCGTGGTAGAGGGTGCGCTTGTCCTCGGTGATCCACACGGGTTCGGCGCCCATCTCGACGACGAGGGCCTCGGCGATGGGGCGCAGCTGCTCGGGCGCGGTGACGCCGAACGCGCAGTTGGCGAGGCGGTCGACGTCCTCGTCGCGCCCGGTGAAGGTCATGGCGGGGTGGAGCGCGAGCGGCAGCGCGCCGACGAGGGTGGCGGGGGCCAGGACGCCGTAGCCGTGCGCGCCGCTGGCGTGGACGAGGATCTTGCCGCGCAGGTCGGTACCGGTGGAGGCGAGCCCCTCGGTGAGTTCGGGGAGGGCGTCGTCGGGGACGGTGAGCAGGACGAGGTCGCTGGCCTCGGCGACCTGCGCCGGTTCGAGCACGCGCGCGGTGGGCAGGCGGTCGGCGACGCGGGCCCGGGAGGCGTCGGAGACGGCGGAGGCGGCGACGACCTTGTGCCCGGCCCGGCCGAGGGCCTGGCCGAGGACGGAGCCGACCCGGCCGGATCCGATGACGCCGACCCGCAGGCGGGCGGGGCGTCCCTGCGTCGTCTCCATGTGTGCCCCCTCGTGGTCCGGATGCGTCGGGCGCGTCCGGTCCCTGTCGTGCCGGGGCGCCTGAGCACACGATAGTCCTCCCCGGCCGGTGACCTGCCGACCCGCCCCCGCGCACGAGCGTGGGGGCGGACACCGCGTCCGCCCCCACGCCCCGCTCCGTCAGCCCCCTCCGCGGGGACGGCCGGGTCAGTCCTGGATGATCACCCCGGTGTTGAGGCACGAGCCCAGGGACTGGCCGAAGGCGGCGTTGGAGTTGCCGCAGCCCACGTTCCCGTTCGTCAGGCCGTTGATGTAGGAGAGGTTGCCGCTGAAGTCGGAACCGTAGTTGGAGGTCCAGGTGCCGACGTTCGCGGCCGCCGGTGCCGCGGTGAGGAGGACCCCGGCGGAGGCGAGGATCACGGCACTGGTGGCGAGCGTCTTCTTGAGCACTGCGCGTCTCCTTCTGTGTCCGGTCGGGGGGACCGCCGGACGGCTGGTTGTGTGTCGGCTCCCGGGGGAGCCGCTCACGAAATTACCCCGGAGAACCCCCTCTGTCCCCGCTTTGAACTGGTCTGATAACAAGGGATATTCACGTGTTCACCCTCCGTGCGCACGCCTCTCGGGTGCGATCGGGACAAAGGCTCCGACATCGGCGGGAGGCGCGTGCGCGCAGCGTCACCGGCCGAACGGTTTCCAGTCGGACGACAATTGCGGTTGCGGCCGAGCGGAAGGGGGCGGGTCGCAGCCGGGGTTCGCGGGGCGGATCCGGGAGAATCGCGTGCGGGACGCGGACACGGCGAAGGCGCCACCCCGTCGTCACGGGATGGCGCCTCGTTCGGGAGCCCGTCGCCCGGCGGGGCCGGGTCGGGCCGCCCGGGGCTGCTACCAGTTGTTCACGGTGGCGCCGGAGTGGGTGCAGTTGGCGCCGGCCACGCCGAGGACCGCGATGGCGTTGCCGCAGACGTTGATCGGCACGTCCAGGTCGGCGACGAGCTGGTTGCCCCCCAGGACGCTTCCGTTGCCGGAGGTCGAGACGTTGCTGTTGGCCATGGCCGGAGCGCCGGTGAGCAGGACGCCCGCGGCGGCGGCGACGATGGCACTGGCGGCGAAAGCCTTCTTCAGCATGTGGTTTCTCCCGTCGGACCGGTTGGCGGGGGGCGCCAACCGGTCGATACCATTGACTATGCGTATGACAGTGAACACTCCTCGTGTTCGGTCACCATTTAGCCATACTCCCTCGCTCCACGTGGCCACAACGCGAAAGCGTTTCGCGGTCACAAGCTGGAAGTATCACCATCCGCGCACATCCATGTCCGACATGTGGACCACAAAAGGAAGCCCCGGAGCCCCCTAATGTGATGCACGACACATCAGTGCCCGGGGGTGTCCCGGGTCCCCTCCGTACCGTCCTCGGCGGAGGTGTCGCCGGTGCCGTCTTTCCCGGCTTCCGGAGCCCCTGGTCCCGGTTTCCCGGGTTCGGGACCTTCGGCCCGCGGCTCCAGGAACCGCGGGCGGCCACCCGGCGGCGGCGCGGCGGGAGCCGGGTCCCCGGCGGACGCCGGGCCCTCCGGGGCCCCGTCGGGCACCGGCGCCCCGGTGGGCTCGGATCCCCCGGCCCCGGCCTCCTCGAAGGAGGGCGGCCCCGCGTCCCCGGGCCGACGGGTGAGGGTGGCGCGGGTCGCCCAGCGCTCCGTGCCCGCCGCGGGCACCCGGGCCCGGCGCCCGTGCTCGGCCAAGGCGTCCAGGAAGCGGCGCGCCTCCAGCGCCTCGCGCCCGTGGGCCCTGGCGCGGACCGGCCCCGGGGGCGTGTCCACGTCCACCGCGACACGCCCCGTGAGGCGGGCCAGCGGCCCGGCCACCAGGCGCACCGTCTGGACGCGTTCCACCGGGACGATCTCCGTCACCAGGCAGAACAGGCCGCGCGTGCTGACGAAGAGGTGCTCGTCCACGCCCACCAGGCTCGGCACCGGCCTGTCGTTGGGCACGAGCGGCACGTGGGCCGCCTCGCTCTCCGGGAACAGCTCGTTGACCAGGGCGAAGGCCGTCCGGCGCGGCGCCACGGGCAGCAGGGTGGCCGAATCGCCCTGGCGGGCGCCCGCGTAACCGGCGACGTTGGCCTCGACCCGCGCCACGCCCAGCGCCCGCCAGAGCAGCGGCTCGACCACGCGCACGGCCTGCACGCGCCCCGGCGGGACGGTCTGCATGCGCCGCTGGAACATGCCGTAGCGCAGGCGCAGGCCGTCGGAGGACAGGGAGGCGTAGTAGTCGGTGTAGCGGGCCAGGGGCCCCCAGAAGTAGCGCAGCAGCCCCAGGGTGAGCGGCAGGAGCGCGCCCACCACGCCCGGTTCGGCGAAGACCGCGCCGGCGGTGGCGAGCATGAGCAGCGCGATGAAGGACAGCAGGACCGGCACGCGGAAGGTCAGCGCGCCGAGCAGCAGCAGGAAGGGCAGCCGGTAGAACGGCCACTCCGGCGCCTCCGGCGAGCGCCCGGGGAGCCCGGCGGCGTGCGCGAGGACGGCCACGCGCAGGCGCTCGGCCAGGACGCGGGGCAGGCAGCGCAGCCGGATGTCGCTCCCGTCGCCGCCCGCCAGCTCGACGCGCAGTTCGGCCATGCCGAACACCTGGAGGAACAGGGGCCGGACCACGTCCACCGCCTGGAGGCGGCTGAGCGGGACCTCGCGCGAGCTGCGCCTGACCAGGCCGCTGTGGACGACCAGGTGGTCCTCGCGCAGCCCGAAGGTGGCGTACCACCACGCGGGCAGGGCGTAGGCGAACGAGCCGAAGACGACGGCCACCGCCATCATCACGACCCAGGCGAGGCCGAAGGTGTTGAGGATCGGGCCGACCAGCGCCACGAAAACCAGGGTCACCGCGACGACCTGGAGCGGAACGCTCATCCAGTGCGAGCGGAACACGCCCGTGGTGACGTCGTCCTCCGGCCGCGGGGGCCGGACCGCCTGGGGCCGCCACCCGGGCGGGGGCATCAGGGTGGGTGGCGGTCCGAACGGCGGACCCGGGGGCCCCGGCGGCCCGAAGGGGGCCCCTGGAGGCCCCGGAGGACCGGGAGGCCCCTGGTACCCCGGAGGACCCTGGTACCCCGGAGGGCCGGGAGGCCCCGGTCGGACGTACGGGCCCGGAGGACCCTGCGGCGGCTGAGCTGGTCCGTGCACTTACAACCCCGTCGAGAAGCTCTCACTGCGCGCCGCGAGCCGGTCGCGCATCCGGACGGCCTCGGCCAGCGGCAGCCCGACCACCCGGGTGTCCGCGGTGCTGGCGGCGGTGCGCACCTGCACGGTGGCGATGCCCAGGGCCTGTTCGAGGAGGTCGGCGGTGACGTCCACGACCTGCATCCGGCCGTAGGGGATGACCACCAGCTGCCTCACGAACACCCCGTAGGTGAGGTAGAGCTCCTCGGAGGCCTCCGCGTAGCCCCACGACCGGCGGAAGAGCCCGGCCAGGACCCAGCCCGCGGCCAGGGCCGCCGCGGCCAGCACCGCCCAGGCGACGGCCCAGGGCCAGGAGGCCCGCAGAAGCAGCAGCAGGACGCCGCCGCCCCCGGCGATCAGGCACAGCGCGCCCACCACGATCCGGCGGTACCAGGCCAGGGCGGGCGACACACGGCTCCAGGAGGCGTCCCCGGGCGGTGCGAACGCCGCGTCGAGCGGCCTGGAGGGCCCGGGCGGCGGTGTCGTGTCACTGGTCTCCACGGAGCCAGTCAACCATCCGGGGGCAAGCACCGGCAGACCGACGCGGCGCGCAGGCGAATCCGGGCGAAAGACCCCGAGGCGTCAGAACCGGGCGCCGTCCGGCGGATCGTCGTCCTCGGGGACCCGGCAGGCGTGCTCCAGGTACAGGGCGGCGGCCAGCAGCAGCCCGGACGACAGGGCCGTGCCCAGCGCGGTGAGGAACACCTCCCGGTGCACGGGCAGCACCAGCGTGTCCGACACCGACAGCGCCATCCCCGCGAAGAAGCCCAGCGCCAGGGACGCGAACAGCGCGCTGGCCTTGGCCAGGGCGACCAGGCGGGCCGCGCTGAGCGGCTGCATCGGCTCGGTGCCCGGCTCCCGGCGGATGCGCCTGCGGGTCCGCCCCGCCGTGTAGCCCTCGGCGACCGCGAGCAGCAGCAGGGTCGGGATCGCCGACCACGGCAGCAGCGGCAGGCCCGACAGGGAGTTGGTGACCAGCAGCCCCGCGAGGGCGCCGACCACCGCCAGCAGGGACGGCACCCGCCACCCGGTGGGGCGCATCCGCCCCTCCTCGTCCCGGGGCATCAGCCGCGCCCCGGCAGATGCAGCCGCAGGTCGTCGCGCCGGCGCAGCCCCTGCTCACCGCAGGCGTCCAGCAGCTCGGCTACCGGCCCCCTCCCGGGCAGACGCGCCCCGGGGTCGGCGTCCAGCCAGGGCCGGAGCACGAACCCCCTCTGGTGGGCGCGCGGGTGCGGCAGGGTCAGCTCCGGGTCGTCGTCGCGCACGTCCCCGAACGCGATGACGTCCACGTCCAGCGTGCGCGGCCCCCACCGGACCTCGCGGACGCGGTCGAAGGCCCGCTCGGCCGCGCGGGCGCGCTCCAGCAGGGCGCGGGGCGGGCCATCGGTGTCCACGACCAGGACCGCGTTGAGGAAGGCGCCCTGTTCGGGGCCGCCCACCGGCGCGGTCTCGTAGACGGGGGACACCGCCACCGGGACCGGCGCGTCCGCGCCGCCCAGCAGCGTGTCCACGGCCCCCTGGAGGGTCGCCATGCGGTCCCCGAGGTTGGACCCCAGGGAGAGCACGGCACGCCGTGTGGAGGGATCGCGCCGCGCCCGGACCACGGTGACGGCCACGTCGGCGAACTCGTGCTCGATGGGCGCCGACGGCTTGTGCACCGTCACCTCCGCCCGCTCGACCAGCGGCTCCGCCCAGNCGAGGGTCTCGATCAGGTTGACCGGTTCCCCGGTCACGATCGCGACCAGCCGGTCGGCGAGCAGGCCGTAGTGGACGGTGTCGCCCACGTCGTCGGAGGCCGCCGCCGGGGCGGTGTCCAGGTACAGCACCGCGTCGACCACGAAGTCCTGACCGTCCCGGCGCTCGAAGTCGAACACGCCGTGGTGGCCGCGTGCCCGCAGTCCGCGGAGCGCGACGCGATCGGGCATCAGGCCTCGACCTCTCCCTCGTCCTCGTCGTCCTCCATGAGCACGGGCGAGGCGTGGTGCGACCACAGCCGCCACCCCTGGTCGGTGTCCACGAACAGGTTGGTGGTGACCACCTGGCCGCCCGCGACGAAGCCGGGGCTGTCCTCCTCGGCGGTCAGCACGTTCTCCTCGCACGTGACCATGGCGATGTCGCCGCCGATCCCGATGTGGGTCTCGGTGAGCACGTACTGGATGTAGGTGACGTTGGCCATGATCAGCGACCAGGCGCGCATGATCTCGGTGCGCCCGCGCAGCAGCGGCCAGCCGGGGTTCACGCACACCAGGTCGGGCGCCTCGTGCTCCTCCGCCCAGACGCTGCGCATCAGGTCGATGTCGCCGTTCTCGATGGCGCTGTAGAACTGCGCGTTGGCCTCGGCCACGCGCTCCATGACCTCCTGGCGCGACTTCACAGGCGGCCCTCCACCGGCTCGGCGCGTCCCTCGTCCAGACGGGCGCCCCCGTCGGCCCAGGCCGCCGCCACGCGGACGGCGTCGGCGCTGGGGCGGACGTCGTGCACCCGCACGGCCCACGCCCCCCGGTCCGCGGACAGGGTGGTGACGGCCGCGGTGGCGGCGTCGCACTCGGTGAAGGGGCGGTCCTCGCCCTTGGCGTCACCGAGGAGGCGGCTCAGGAAGCGCTTGCGCGATCCGGCCACCAGCACGGGGCGTTCCAGCTCGTGGAAGCGCTCCAGCTGGTGCAGGAGCGCCCAGTTGTGTGCCTGCTCGGGGCGCTTGGAGAATCCCAGCCCGGGGTCCAGAACGATCTGGCCGGGGTCGACACCTGCACTGATCATGGCCTCCATACGGTCGCGGAGTTCATCGAGGACCTCCTGGACGACATCCGTGTACACGGCACGGCTCTGCATGTCATGACTATGCCCACGCCAGTGCATCAACACGTAGGCAACGCCGGAAGAGGCCACGAGTCGGGCCATGGCCGGGTCGGCCAGCCCGCCGCTGACGTCGTTGACCAGGACGGCCCCGGCCTCCACGGCCCTCTCGGCGATCTCGGCGCGCATGGTGTCGACGCTGACGGCGACACCCCGCGCGGAGAGCTCCCGCACGACCGGTTCGACCCTGCGCAGCTCCTCCTCGGCGGAGACGCGCTGCGCGCCGGGACGGGTGGACTCACCGCCCACGTCGATCATGTCCGCGCCCTCCTCGACCAGGCGCATCCCGTGTTCGATCGCCCTGTCGGGATCGAACCACGCGCCGCCGTCGGAGAAGGAGTCGGGGGTGACGTTCACGACCCCCATGACCAGGCACCGCCCGCGGTCGGGCAGGCCCGGAAGTGTGTGTTTCGGCCCCATAAGGATCACCCTACGCGTACGCCGGAAAACCGGAGGCGCGTGCCCGGGGCTTGTGCCCGCCCGGGAGAGCACGGAACCCTCCCCCGCGACCGAGGTCGCCGGGGAGGGTTCACGGAGGGCGACCGCTCGGCCGTCCGCCCTCCCCCGTCGGGGGAGGGCCCCGACGCGCTCCTACCGCTGACTCAGGATCAGGCTCATCGCCTCGGAGCGGGTCCGGTCGCTGCTGCGGAAGATCCCCCGCACGGCCGAGGTGACGGTCTTGGCCCCGGGCTTGCGCACCCCGCGCATGGTCATGCACAGGTGCTCGGCCTCGACCACGACGATCACCCCGCGCGGCTGGAGGAACTCCATGATCGCGTCCGACACCTGGCCGGTGAGCCGCTCCTGCACCTGCGGGCGGCGCGCGTACACGTCCACCAGGCGGGCGAGCTTGCTCAGACCGGTGATGCGGCCGTCCTCGGCGGGGATGTAGCCCACGTGCGCCACCCCGTAGAACGGCACCAGGTGGTGCTCGCAGGTGGAGTAGAGCTCGATGTCCTTGACCAGGACCATCTCCTCGTGCCCGGCCTCGAACACGGTGGTGAGCACGTCCCCGGGCTTCTGTCCCAGCCCCGCGAACTGCTCCTCGTAGGCCCTGGCCACCCGCTCGGGCGTCTTGACCAGACCGTCGCGGTCCGGGTCCTCGCCGATGGCGAGCAGGATCTCGCGGACGGCGCGCTCGATGCGCAGACGGTCCACGGACCTGGGGGGCAGTTCCTCAGCCGCGCTCACGCCTCGTCTCCCTCACCTCTGGCGGACGGCCCCGGGAGCTGCCCGTTGGCCGAGGAGCCCCGGACCGCCTGGGGGTCCTGGACGTCCGTGGAGCCCTGCACCGCACCGGCGCCCGGGACCTCGGCGCCGTTGAGCACGGCCAGCTCCTTCTTGGAGCGCACCGGGGGCCGCTCCGAGGGCTGGCGCTTGCCGTACCCCGTGTAGGAACCGCGGGACGGACGCTTGACCACCGGCGCGAAGATCTCCAGCACCTGGGCCTTGGTCAGGGTCTCCTTCTCCAGCAGCGCCACGACCAGGTCGTCCAGGACGTCCCGGTACTCGACGAGGACGTCGTAGGCCTCGTCGTGCGCGGACTCGATGAGGCGGCGCACCTCCTCGTCGATGATGGAGGCGATCTCCTCGGAGTACTCGCGGGCGTGCGACATCTCCCGGCCCAGGAAGGGCTCGGTGTTGCCGGAGCCGAACTTGCGGGCGCCCAGGCGCTCGCTCATGCCGTACTCGGTGACCATGTTGCGGGCCAGGCTGGTGGCCTTGTCGATGTCGTTGCCCGCGCCGGTGGTGGGCTCGTGGAAGACGAGCTCCTCCGCGGCGCGACCGCCGAGCATCATCGCGAGCTGGTCCATCATCTGCGAGCGCGAGGTGAGGAACTTGTCCTCCGTCGGCACCGACATCGTGTAGCCCAGGGCCCGGCCGCGCGGCAGGATGGTGATCTTGTGCACCGGGTCGGAGTTGGGCAGCGCGTGGCCCACCAGGGCGTGGCCGCCCTCGTGGTAGGCGATGACCTTCTTCTCCCGGTCGGACATCACCCGGGTCTTGCGCTCGGGACCGGCCATGACCCGCTCGATCGCCTCCTCCAGGACGGCGTGGGTGATGACCTTCTGGTCGCCGCGCGCGGACAGCAGGGCGCCCTCGTTGATGACGTTGGCCAGGTCGGCGCCGGTCATCCCGGCGGTCTGGCGGGCGATGACGTTGAAGTCGACGTCGTCCGCCATGGGCTTGCCCTTGGCGTGGACCTTGAGGATGTCGCGGCGGCCGTCCATGTCCGGGCGGTCCACGACGACCTGCCGGTCGAAGCGGCCGGGGCGCAGCAGCGCCGGGTCGAGGATGTCGGGCCGGTTGGTGGCGGCGATGAGGATGACGCCGCCCTTGACGTCGAAGCCGTCCATCTCGACCAGCATCTGGTTGAGGGTCTGCTCGCGCTCGTCGTGCCCGCCGCCCATGCCGGCGCCGCGGTGGCGGCCGACGGCGTCGATCTCGTCGATGAAGATGATCGCGGGGGCGTTGGCCTTGGCCTGCTCGAACAGGTCGCGCACGCGGGAGGCGCCCACACCGACGAACATCTCGACGAAGTCCGAGCCGGAGATGGAGTAGAACGGGACCTCGGCCTCGCCGGCGACGGCGCGGGCCAGGAGGGTCTTACCGGTTCCGGGCGGGCCCATCAGGAGCACGCCCTTGGGGATCTTGGCGCCCATCGCCTGGAACTTGGCCGGGTTCTGGAGGAACTCCTTGATCTCGTGGAGCTCCTCGATGGCCTCGTCGGCCCCGGCGACGTCGGAGAAGGTGTTCTTGGGCGTGTCCTTGGTGATGAGCTTGGCCTTGGACTTGCCGAAGTTCATCACGCGCGAGCCGCCGCCCTGCATCTGGCTGAAGATGAACCAGAAGATGACGATGATGATGACCAGCGGCAGCAGGCTGAACAGCGCGGTGGTCCACACCGGCGTGGTGGCGACCGAGACCTCGTAGGACTCCAGGTTGGAGTTCTCGCTGTCCAGGGAGGACTGGAGCATCTCCGCGAGCTGGAGGCCCTGCCCCTCGACCCAGTACGCCTCGTAGATCTCGTCGTCCACGGTGGTCAGCACGATGCGCTGGTCGCGGTCGACGATCTCGGCGTTGTCCACCTCGTCCTGCTCGATGAGCTGGTGGACGGTCGAGATGTCGGTCTCCGTGGGTTGGGGACCGCCACCGACGTCGAACACGCGGAAGCCGATGATGAGCATGAGGCCGACGGCCAGGATCCAGATCCACGGGCCGCGGAAAAAACGCTTCAGATTCATGTGAGCGGAACCCTGTCGGGTCCGTCCCTCCTGACCAGGCCGCCCCACCCCAGAGGAGTTTCCGAAGCAGGACCTATCGGACACGTGGTTCCCCGGAACGTCGCCGGGATATTCGACGGTACACCTCGCCCCCAAGGACGGGCACGCCCGCACGGACGACCGGACGGGAACCGTCATGAAGGCAACGACGACACCCCACCGCGTTGTTCCCGTGGCTCTCCCCCGCAACCTCCGCACGGGTCCGTGCGAGCCCGGACGGAGGCGGAACGGAGACGGAACGGCGCTCCCCGCGGCGGGTCGGGCGCCGCCCTAGCCCTCGTAGACGTGCGGGGCGAGGGTGCCGATGAAGGGCAGGTTGCGGTACTTCTCGGCGTAGTCGAGGCCGTAGCCGACGATGAACTCGTTGGGCAGGTCGAAGCCGACGTACTCGACGTGCAGGTCCACGTCGAAGGCCAGCGGCTTGCGGACCATCGTGCAGACCTCCACCGAGCGGGGCCCGCGCGACTTCAGGTTGCCGATCAGCCACGACAGGGTCAGGCCGGAGTCGATGACGTCCTCGACGATGAGGACGTCGCGGTCCTTGATGTCGGTCTCCAGGTCCTTGAGGATGCGGACCACCCCGGAGGAGGTGGTCCCGGCCCCGTAGGAGGAGACCGCCATCCAGTCCATCGAGACCGGGATGTGCAGTACGCGGGCGAGGTCGGCCATCACCATCACCGCGCCCTTGAGCACACCGACGATGAGCAGGTCCTTGTCCGCGTAGTCGGCGTCGATCCGTGCGCCGATCTCCTCCAGGCGGGCCTTGATCTCTTCCTCGGTGACCAGGACCTTCTCCAGGTCCCGACCCATGTCTTTGGCGTCCACGCTGATGTCCTCGCTGCTGGGTTCCCCGTTTGCGGCAACCAGGATAAACGTGCCGAACACGGCGGCGGAGCCGGACCGGCCCGCCCGCCCCCGCGACGGCGCGTCCCGCGGGGCGGACACGCCGGGCACAGCCGGACCTCAGCCCTCGAAACGGACACGGCCCGCGGCACGGAGGCCCCGGACACCTCCGGGCAGGTCGATGTGGGCCTGGCCACGCCACGCGGTGACCAGACGATCCAGTTCGCGCACGTGCCGGGCGGTCAGCGCGCTGGCCGGGCAGCCCGCGGCGAGCGCGGCGCGGCGCAGCACGCGGGTGCGCAGGGACTCGGGGGCCCGCTCCAGCGGTGCCACCGCCAGCGCGGGTCCGACCGGGCGCGCGTCCCGCCGCTCCCCGTCCCCCGGGCCGGACGCCTCCTCGAACAGGCCGTCGGCGAGCAGGTCCAGGGTGTCGGCGTCCGCGCGCAGCAGGCCCGCCGTGCGGGCGAGCGCGGCGGCGATCCCCGGCCCCAGTGCGCGCTCCAGGGCGGGCAGCGCCTCGTGGCGCACCCGCGACCGGGCGAAGCGGGGGTCGAGGTTGTGCGGGTCCTCCCACGCGTCCAGCCCCATCCGGGCGCAGGCCTCGCGCACGGTGGCGCGGTCCAGGTCCAGCAGGGGGCGCAGGCGGTGGCCGGCGCGCGGCGCCATGCCCGCCAGCGAGCGGGCCCCGGAACCGCGGGCCAGACCGAGCAGGACCGTCTCGGCCTGGTCGTCGAGGGTGTGGCCGAGCAGCACCGCGGCCGGGGCGCGGTCGGCGACCGCGCCGTCCAGGGCCTCGTAGCGGGCGCGCCGGGCGGACGCCTCGGGCCCGCCCGGGCCGGTCACCCGGACCGTCCTGACCAGGACGGGGTCGAGCCCGAGCCCGGCCAGGACCTTGGCCACGGCTTCGGCGCGCCGGGCCGATCCCTCCTGGAGCCCGTGGTCGACGGTGACCGCCCCCGCGGCCCGGCCGACGCGGGGGGCCTCGAAGGCCACCGCGCCCGCCAGCGCCAGGGAGTCGGCGCCGCCGCTGCACGCCACGAGCGCCGTGGTGTCGGCGGGCAGGTCGCGCAGCACCCGCCGGACCGCCGAGCGCACGGCGGCGACGGCGGGGGGCGGACCGCTCACTCGTTGATGGCGGGCGGGGGGTGCGGACCGCTCACTCGTTGATGGCGGCCGGGCGCACGACCCGGTCGACCCAGGCGGTGGGGTTGCGGATCTCCGCCAGGGTGGGCAGGGTCTCGGGCGAGGTCCACACCCGGTTGAACTCGGTCATGCCGACCGCGGCCACCACGGCGCGGACGAAGGCGGCGCCCTCCTCGTACTGGCGCATCTTCATGTCCATGCCCAGCAGCTGGCGCATGATCCGGTCGATCGGGTTGGCGGACTCGCGGCGCTTCTGGAAGCGGGCGCGGATGGTGGCGACGCTGGGCACCACCTCGGGGCCGACGGCGTCCATGACGAAGTCGCCGTGGCCCTCGGCGAGGCTCATGACCGCGGTGACCCGGTCCATGATCTCGCTCTGCTCGGGGCTCTGGATGGCGGTGATGAGGTTGCTCTCGCCCCCGCCCCGGACGGCGTCGGCGACGGCCTCGCCCGCGGCGCGCAGCCTGCCGATGAGGTCGCCCGCGTTCATGTCCGACGACAGGAGCAGCTCCTGCATGAGGTCCTGGACGTGGCCGCGCAGCCACGGCGTGGCCGTGAACTGCATGCGGTGGGTCTCCTCGTGCAGGCACACCCACAGGCGGAAGTCGCGGGGATCGACGTCCATCTCGCGTTCGGCGTTGACGATGTTGGGCGCCACCAGCGTCAGACGGCCGGTCGGCAGGGTGCCGTCGGGGTCCGGGGGCAGGAAGAGTTCGTACTGGCCGAGGACCTTCCCCGCCAGGTAGGAGAGCACCGCTCCGAGCTGCACCCCGGTGATCCGGGAGCCGACCGCGCTGGTCAGGTTCCCGGCCGGGCTGTTGTTGAGCCGGTCGGCGCCCATCTGTTCGAGTGCGGGTTCGATGACCACTCGGAACCCGTCGACGTTGGCTCGGATCCAGCCGGGGCGGTCCACGATGACCGCGGGGCCCGCTGGTTCGAGGGGGTTCATTCCGGTGAATTCGCGCACGTGCCCGGCCGCCACGGTGGAGAGCTCGCGCAACTGCGCGACGGCCTGCCGCGCGTCGGACAGGTCCACCTGCGGGCCCGGGCGCACGAGGCGGACACCGGTGTTCACGGCTACGTCCCAGTCGATCACAGTCACACCGCTCAGCCTACCCACGAGTCGCGGGACGGCACGGGGATCAGGGTGGGAATTCCGGGTACCGCCCGGGATGACCCTGAGGACGACCGATTTCCCCGGTATCGCCGGGTGGCCCCGCGCCGCCGCCGTCCGGTCGCGCGGACGGGGGCGTGCGCGCGGCGGAGTCGGGTCAGGAGCAGCCGCACTGGCTGAGCGCGGCGGCCAGGGGGTCCAGGCGGGGACCGACGGCGTCGGGGTGGTTGGCCATGAAGGCGAACAGGAACACGTTGCCCTCCTGGTCGTGGATGGTCCCGGCCAGGGTGCTCACCCCGTTCAGGGTGCCGGTCTTGCCGCGCACCAGCCCCGCGCCCTCGTGCGCGGCCGAGTAAGGGGTGAAGCGGTTGTACCCGGCCAGGGTGCCCGTGGAGTTGGCCGTGGGCAGGCCGGTGAGCGCGGCGTTGAGGTCGGGGCGGTCGCCGCTGGCGGGCAGCCGCAGCAGCTCCACCAGGGCCCGCGGTGTGATCCTGTTCTCGGTGCTCAGACCGCTGTTGTCCGACAGCCGCACGCCCTCCACGCCCAGGCTCTCCATCACCTGGTGGGTGGCCGCCGCGGCGCCCTCGAAGGAGGGCTCCCCGCCCAGCCCGATCGCGGTGATCCGCCCCAGCGCCTCGGCCATGTTGTTGTCGCTGGCCAGCATCATGTGCTCGACCAGCGCCGACATCGGGGGCGAGTCGACGCTGGCGACGGGCTCCCCGGAGGCCTGCTCCTCGGTCGGGGCGCCCTCGACCGTGATCCCCGCCTCCTCCAGCTGTTCGGCGAAGGCCTCGGCCGCGAACAGCGGCGGGTCGGGCACGCGCGACCCGTGACCGCTGGACTCGGGGGAGAACCTCCCGGAGTCGATCATCAGCGCGTGCACCGTGGCGGTGCTGCCCTCGGTGACGTAGGTGGGTTTCCAGCCGGGCGCGGTGTCCGGGCCGGTGAACAGCGAGTCGTCGTAGCCGAGGGAGACCGTGTCGAGGCCCTCCTCGCCCATGGCCCGCGCCGTGCGCTCGGCCAGCTCCTCCA
This sequence comes from Nocardiopsis synnemataformans DSM 44143, assembly GCA_000340945.1. Taxonomy (GTDB): domain Bacteria; phylum Actinomycetota; class Actinomycetes; order Streptosporangiales; family Streptosporangiaceae; genus Nocardiopsis; species Nocardiopsis synnemataformans. The sequence continues at coordinate 19,931 of ANAW01000018.1, forward strand.
GGGTCGCTACCTGCGGGTAAGCTGCGGAGTCGGCGGTCGTGGTCAGGGTGACGTCGCCCCCTCCGCGCAGCACCACGCGGTCCTGTCCGGGAACCAGGTAGGCCTCGGTGCTCAGCACGTGGTCGGGTCCGACGGTGTCCAGTACGGCGACGGCCGTGGCGATCTTCGTGGTCGAGGCCGGGGTCACGGGGACGTCCGGGTCCAGCTCGAAGAGCGTCTCACCGGTGGCGGCGTCCACGACGAAACCGGAGAGGCCCTCCTCGATCCCGGAATCCGACATGGGATCATCGAGGATGTCCGCGATCCGTTCCGGGTCCGCCGGCGTCGAGGCCGCGGGTTGCGCCGCCGCCACGCCCTCGGCGTCCGTGACCGGGTTGGGCGCCGCGGGAAGGGGCCGCGCCCCGATCACGTCGAGGGCGACAAACCCGGCGATCAGCACGAATATGTTGAGCAGGGCCAGCGCGAGGAGCGCCTCGCCTCGTACCCGTCGCACTCGGGGGCACCTGCCCTTCCTTCGGTGTAGCGGCCTGACGTTGTAGTTATACGGCGACATTAGTCGCATTGGGAGCCGAGATCAGCATGGAATTCGACGTTACGATCGAGATCCCCAAGGGGGAGCGCAACAAGTACGAGGTGGACCACGAGACCGGTCGTATCCGTCTCGACCGCATGCTGTTCACCTCCACGACCTACCCCGCCGACTACGGGTTCGTCGAGGGGACCCTCGGCGAGGACGGCGACCCCCTGGACGCCCTCGTCCTGCTCAAGGCCCCGACGTTCCCGGGCTGCCTGATCCGGGCCCGCGCCATCGGCATGTTCCGCATGCGCGACGAGGCGGGGGGCGACGACAAGCTGCTCTGCGTCCCCGCGACGGACCCGCGCCAGGAGCACCTGCGTGACATTCACCACGTGAACGAGTTCGAGCGCCTGGAGATCGAGCACTTCTTCACGGTGTACAAGGACCTGGAGCCCGGCAAGTCCGTGGAGGGCGCCACCTGGGTCGGCCGCCACGAGGCCGAGCAGGAGATCGTGGCCTCGGTCAAGCGCGCCGAGGAGGCGGGCGTGCACGGCGACGCCTCGCACATCTCCGAGGTCAAGGAAAGCTAGTCGGCTCCCGAACACACGTGTCCCGGCGTCGCCGCGACGGCCCGGCGGAGGACTCCCCGCCGGGCCGCGTCGTGTCCGGGCCCGGGGCGCGGCGGCGTTCTCAGCGCTGGCCGCGCGAGGCGACCGCCCCCGGACCGGGGAAGGGCTCGTGCGCGGAGTCCGTGGTGAGCACGTACCCCGCCAGCACGATCAGCAGCAGGGCGCACAGCAGCGCCAGGGCGACGGGCAGCAGGGAGGCCAGACCGCGCGTCAGGACCGGGCCGCCCGGCGGTTTGGGGAAGCCCTCGCGGTCGAAGCGGTCGGCGCGCACGGCCACGTGCGTGCGGTAGCCGTCGAGTTCGGGACCGGCCATGCCGTTGAGCACCCGCAGCGGGACCAGCGCGGTGTTCTCCGGCAGCGCCAGCTCGTCCGGCGCGCCGGTCCGCGGGCCGTTGGCCCGGTGGCGGGGGGGCCNGCCGGTCGGCGTCGGCGAGGCGCCCGATGTGCGCACGGGCGACGATCAGCGTGTCCCTGAGCACCACGTGCGCGGCGTCGCGGTCGCGCAGGACCAGGATGCAGCGCCGGTACAGCTCCGCTCCGTACGCGTCGAGAAGCCTGGCGTAGGCGTCCTCCGGCGGAGTACGGCCGGAGCGCAGGGCGTGGAGAAGATCCCGGTCCGTCATAGACCAAGAATCTACGCCGCGCGCGGCACGGTGCTCACCGCTTTGTCGAAAGAGCGTCCGGCGGCGTGGTGCGGGCGGCCTCCGGAGACGGGGCCGCCTCCGGCGGGCTCAGCCCTCCCCCGGGGGGCGGCGCGGGTCGGGCCCCCGCGGGGCGTCCGGCGGCGCGGCGGGCCCTCCGGCGCGGGCGCGCAGCCACAGCAGCACGAAGGTGAGCGCGGTCAGGACGGCGACGAGCAGGGCCTCCCCCGGTCCGAGGAAGCCGAGCGCCATCACCCAGGCGGCCGCGACGACGAGCGCGCGCACGAGCACACGCGCCCACAGTCCCGGTGCCTCGGTGCTCAACTGCGCCTTCCGGGGACGGATGCCATAACGGCCGCTCCTGTCACTACGGCTGGGGGATGGAGCCCTTTCCGGCGGTGGCCGCACGCCGTACTCGGGTTCCACATGTCACCACCACGGAGCGCCTCCCGCAACACGCCCCGAAAACGCCGGGGTGAGGGGGACGACACGCGCGGCCACGGGAGCGTCGCTTGACTCCTCCCGGCCTTTGCTGGTCTCCTTACACACATGTATCCGCGCACGCGCACCGACGCCATGGCTCGTACGGCCCCCGGGGCCTCCTGCCACCTGGCCCGTGCGGCGTGTCCGTGTTGTCGTCGCTGAGTCGTTGTCGAGGCGTCCTCGTACGCCGCTGACCGACCGCGTGCCCCTCCGCGCCCCCCACTCCATCGTGGACGCCGGGCGCTGGGCACCTCCCCGCAGGGTGATCTCCGTCTCCGCGTGAACCCGCGGGGCCGCTCTCCCCGCCGCCCCGGCGCACCGGGGCTTCCAGACGACATCCGCGCGCTCCCGTTCCCGGGGCGCGCACACGTGAAGGATCCTCTCACGATGCCCCAGCGCACTCTCTCCGGCACTGCCGTACTCCCCGCTCCCCAGAACGCCACCGCACCGGCCGCCGCGGCACCGGTCCCGCCGTCCGCACCGGCCGCGAGGACCGCGTCCGTCTCCCTGGAGGGGATCGGCGACGTGGTGGACGCCGGACGCCGCTCCGGCTACGCCCACCTGGGCGAGCGCCGCATGCCGACCCTCGGCCGCCTGGCGGCCGCCGCCCGGGGCGCCGCCGCCTCCCTGAGCAGGCCCACCCTGTGGCCGTCCCGGCGGGGGCACTGGCAGCTCGTCCCCCGCGCGGCCCGGCGCCACGCGGGCGGCAGGCTCCGCGTGACCGCGGTGGCCCTCGAACCCAACAGCTTCGTGTCCGGCCCCGCCCCGCGCTCGTCCCGGCAGCACGGCATGGAGGTGCTGTACCTGGTCAGCGGGCGCGCGCACCTGATCGCCTCCGCCGCGGACGGGCAGATGCGCTCGGCGTCGGAGCTGTCCGCGGGCCGAGCCCGGGTGGTGGGCTCCGCCGAGGGCAGCGGTGGCAGCCACCACCTCGTGAACACCGGTGACGAGGTGGCCGTGGTGGTGCGGGTGACCGCATGAACAGGCGCACGGGCACGGGACCTCACTCATCGCCGCCCCGTTCGGTCGCGGCCGCGCGCAGGGCGGCGTCCACCGCCTCGACCGACCTGAGGACCGCGGCCATGCGCTGCCCCTCCGCGAGGTAGGCGTTCATGACCTGGTCGAGGGCGTGCGGGGGCATGTGGTCGCGCAGGTCGACCCTGGCGGTCCGGTAGCCCGCCCGGGCGGCCTCCAGCGCCGAGGAGACGTACTGGTGGGCCAGCCGGGACAGGGCGACCGGATGGCGGCGCAGGACGCCGTGCAACCGGTAGTCGGCGGGCACGTGGTCGAACAGCCACACCAGGGCCGTCTGTTCGAAGGAGTCCGCCCCCGGAGGGTGGACGCTCGCGGGCCAGTCCGGCGTCAGCGACTGATCGGGCATGCCTCCGATCATACCCGTTGTTCGAAAACCTGTTCGATGCGACCAGGGATCAGTCCACGGTCCCGGAGGATTCGGACGCCCCGCCCTCGGCGGACTCCCGTCTCTCCATCTCCACCCGGATGGCCTGTTCCGCGGCGTCCACGGAGGCACGCGCGGTGATGGCGTTCGTGTGCGCCCGGTCCAGCTCCTCCAGGAGGATGCAGTCGAAGGAGACGCGGGCGTCGTGAATGGCTGCTTCGAGTTGACGTGATGCCTCTTCCAGACTCATGCCCCTCTTCCTTCCCCAGAAGTCGGCACTTGCACATCACGGGCCCCAGGCGTCTCCCGACCGCGGTGTCCGCGGCACGCTTTCACGGCGGACTGTCCCCGCGCCGTTCTACGATGTTCCCGAATCGCCGCTGTTCACGGCAGTGTCGACCATCCGGCCGAGAGGATCCCATGCGCAACCGCTTTCCCGGGACATGCACCGACTGCCAGTCCTCCGTCGGCGCCGGCGAGGGTGTCGTCGTCAAGGAGGACGGCCGGTGGCGCACCTACTGCGCCGAGCACGAACCGCGCCCCGCCCCTCCCGGCCGGGGCGGCCACCCCGGCTGGCACACCACCCCCCTGCTGGGCTTCGACACCGAGACCTCCTCCCGCGACCCCGACACCGCCTTCCTCGTCTCGGCCGCGCTGGTGGACCGCGAGGGCAAGGCCCGCACCTGGCTGGTGGACCCGGGCCCCCGCGAGATCCCGGCGGACGCCGTCGCCGTCCACGGCATCAGCACGGAGCGGGCCCGGGCCGAGGGCCGCCCCGCCGGGGAGTGCCTGGAGGAGATCGGCCAGGCGCTGGCCGACCAGCTCTCCTCCGGACAGGGGCTGGTGGTCTTCAACGCCCCCTACGACCTCCGGGTGCTCTCCGGGGAGATGCGGCGGCACGGGCTGACGCTCCTCGCCGAACGCCTGAGCGGCCCCCTGGCGCCCGTGGTGGACCCGCTGGTGATCGACCGGGGCGTGGACCCCTACCGCAGGGGCAAGCGCAACCTGGGCGCCATGTGCGAGTACTACGGCGTGGAGCTGACCGACGCCCACACGGCGACCGCCGACGCCTCGGCGGCACTGGCCCTGGCCGAGGAGATCGGCGCCAGGCACCCCGAACTCGCCGCCGTCAGCCTGGCCGAGCTGCACCAGCGCCAGGTCGACTGGTCCCTGGCCTTCGCCCGCAACCGCCAGGAGTGGCTGGGGCGCCGCAA